>NZ_JBVHVF010000005.1:0-1905 GCF_055564955.1 Streptomyces sp. NPDC028910
TTCCCGCCCCCAACACAGCAGCGCCTTCCGGAGAGGCAGGAGGCAACCCCCCCCCCCCCCCCCCCCCCCCCCCCCCCCCCACCCCCCCCCCCGGGGGGGCACCCCCCCCCCCCCCCCCCCCCCCCCCCCCTCCGGCGTTCCACTAGGTCGCGGTGCAGACGGTGCCCGGGCCCGGGGGCCTCCCCTCGAGCAGGTACGTGTTCACCGCCTGCTGTACGCAGACGTCGCCGCTGTTGTACGCGCCGTGTCCCTCGCCCTTGTAGGTGAGCTCCACGCCGACGCCGGGGCCGAGCCGCTCCACCATCCTGCGGGCGCCCTCGTACGGGGTGGCCGGGTCGCCGGTGTTGCCGATCACCAGGATCGGGGCGGCTCCGGGGGCGGAGACGTCCGGGGTCTCCGAGGCGCCGGGGACCGGCCAGTCGGTGCAGCCCATCAGCGCCCAGCCGAGGAAGTCCCCGAAGACGGGCGAGGTCGAACGGAACCTCGGCAGCCTGGCCTTGGTCTGCTGCAGGGTGTAGCGGTCCTTGGAGTCCACGCAGTTGATGGCGGTGTTGGCCGCGCCGAGGTTGCTGTAACGCCCCTGCTCGTCACGGCCGTTGAGTGCGTCGGACAGGCGCAGCAGCAGCTGCCCCTGCCCGCCCTCCGCCTCGTCGAGGCCCTGTTCCAGCAGCGGCCACAGCTCCTTGGAGTACAGCGCCTGCGCGATGCCGTTGGTCGCGGCGCTCTCGGTGAGCCGTCGCCCGCCGATGCCCGGGATGGACTTCGCGTCCAGGTCCTTCTGGAGCTTGAGGACACCGGCCTCGATCTCCTTGGCGGTGCTGCCCTGGAGCCGGCACTCGTCGCCGCGGTCCACGCAGTCCTGGGCGAAGTTGCCGAGCGCGAGCTGGAAGCCCTTGGCCTGGCCCAGCGCCCCCTCCTCGGAGGTCTTGGTCGGGTCCACGACGGCGTCGAAGACGGCCCGGCCGACGTTCTTGGGAAAGAGGTGGGCGTAGACCCCGCCGAGTTCGGTGCCGTAGGAGATCCCGAAGTAGTGCAGCTTCTCGTCTCCGAGGGCCTGGCGGATGCGGTCCAGGTCGCGGGCGGCGTTGGAGGTGCCGACGTAGGGGAGGAGCTTCCCGGAGTTCTGCCGGCAGGCCTGCGTGTACTGCTTGATGTTGTCGACGAAGGCCTTCTCCTCCTGCGGGGTCTCGGGGGAGGAGTCCTGGGCGTAGTACGCGTCCAGCTGCTTGTCGTTCTCGCAGCGGACGGGGGCGCTGCGGCCCACCCCGCGGGGGTCGAAGCTGACCAGGTCGTAGCGGGCGCGCAGGGCCTCGTACTCCTTGGCGGCGCCGGGGAGGGTGGTGATGCCGGAGCCGCCGGGGCCGCCGAAGTTGAAGATCAGGGAGCCGATGCGGTTCTTCTCGTCGCGTGCCCTGGCGCGGATCAGGGCGATCGGGACCGTCTCGCCCTCGGGCTTCGCGTAGTCGAGGGGCACGTCGACGGTGGCGCACTGCCAGTCCTTGGGCGGGGCCTGGCCGCCGCCCTCCAGGGGGGTGGGGGCCGGGCACTCGCCCCATTTGGGGGGCTTGACCTGCTCGGTGCCGCCGGCCTTCGTCCTCTTCTCGTCGCCGTCGTCGGCGCAGGCGGCCGTGCTGAGCAGTGCGGCGGCGAGCGCGGCGGCGGCGGTGACCCGCCAGGCTTTTCTCGGCATGCCACCATCCTGTGCGCGCTCCGCCACCCCCGCCCCCGAGCTGACCCATCCGGGTGAGCTTTAAGCCTCGCCGGCCGGAGCCAAACCCAGCCTCGCCCGCGCTAAACCCAGCCTTGCCGGAGCCAAACCAGCCTCGCCGGCGTTTGAGGCGCGGGTCCGGGCGGAGCCCGGTGCCCGGCGGAGCCGGGTTTCCTGGGGCTCCGCCCAGATCGGAA
>NZ_JBVHVF010000005.1:1915-131653 GCF_055564955.1 Streptomyces sp. NPDC028910
TTTCCCCTTCCCCCCCCCCCTCCCCCCCCCCCTTCCCCCCCCCCCCTCTTTCCCCCCCCCCCCCCCCCCCCCCCCCCCCCCCCCCCCCCCCGCCGAGGCTGGATGGTGCCGGCGAGGCTGGAGGGGAGGCTAGATGGCTTCCTTGCGGGTCAGGAAGTTGAACGAGATCCAGCCCGGCAGCACCGGCAGCCAGAAGGTCATCAGGCGGAACAGCAGCACCGCCGAGATCGCGACCTCCTTCTCCAGCCCCGCCGCGATCAGCCCGAGGGTCAGCGTGGTCTCCACCGCGCCCATACCGCCCGGCGTCGGCGCCGCCGACCCCAGCGCGTTGCCCGCCAGGAACACCACCGCGATGCTCGCGTAGCTGATGGCCTCGCCGCCCCCGAACGCGCGGATCGACGCGTCCAGGCACATCACGAAGCAGCCCGTCAGCAGCAGCATCCCGCCGATGCCGGTCAGCAGCTTCTTCGGCCGCTGGAGCACGTCCAGCATGCGCGGCACCACGCCCGCGAACAGGGCCCGTACCCGCGTCACGATGAACTTCCGCATGAACGGGACCGCCGTCACCACCAGCACCAGCACCGCCACCGTCAGCAGCCCCGCGATCACCGCCCGGGACGGGGTCATCTCCGGGGTCTTCTCGGTGCCGGTCAGGTAACCGAAGGACAGCAGCAGCAGGATGTGGCTGCCCAGCCCGAAGAGCTGCGAGGCGCCCACGCTGGCGACCGCGAGCCCCGGCCGGACACCCGCCCGCTGCAAGAACCGGGTGTTCAGCGCGACACCGCCCACCGCCGCCGGCGCGACCAGCTTCACGAACGACCCGGCCACCTGCGCGACCACGGTCCGCAGGAACGGCACCCGCTCCGGTACGAAGCCCAGCAGGCTCATCGCCGCCGCGACGTACGACAGCGCCGAGAAGGCGAGGGCCGCCCCGACCCAGCCCCACTGCGCCTCGCCGATGATGGTCCCGAAGTCCACGTGGGCGAGCTGCGTGAGCAGGAAGTACGCACCGAACGCACCCGCGATGAACGACACCAGCGTCCGCGGCCGGATCCGCTCCAGCCGGGCCGGCTCCACCGGCGCCTGCGGGCGGATCAGCAGCACCTGCTGGCGGATCTGGCTCAGCAGATCCTCCTCGCGCGCCCCGTCCAGCGCGTCGTCCAGGGCCTTCTTCTCGGCCTTCCGGTCGGCGGCGGCCGAGGCGGAGACCGGGGTGGCGGAGGTCGCGGACTCCGCCTCGCGCGCCGCCTTCGCCGCCCGCGAGGACTCCAGTACGGCTTCCCGCTGCCGCTCGGCCCGCTCCCGGGCCAGCTTGCGCAGCGTCGCCCGGGTGGAACGGCTCAGTGCGATCGGCTGGAGCAGCGGCAGGCAGTCCGCCACCGAGTCAGGGCCGAGCACCGACACCGCCGAGGCCACCGCCCGCTCAGCGCCGACCCGCAGGCCGAGCGTGGTCAGCAACTGTGCGATGTCCATGCGCAGCACCAGGTCGCCGGCCGCGATCTCGCCGCCCCGCAGGTCGGTGAGGATGACATTGCCGGAACGATCCACCACGAGGGCGTCCCCGGTGAGCCTGCGGTGCGCGATCCGTCGCGATTGCAGGGCCCGTACCTGCTCCCACGCGTTGCGGCTCAGCTCGTCGGTGATCTCCTCGTCGGAGAGCGCGTCCAGGGTCCGGCCGCCCAGGTGCTCGTAGACGAGCATCACGGCGTCCGGACCGAGCTCGGAGGTGGCGATCAGCTTCGGCGCGTTGGCCCCGGCCGCGATCGCCGCGTACGCGAGGAGGGCTTCCTGCTCCAGCGCCTGGCGCAGCGACTGCAGGCTGCGCCGGGTCGTGATGCCGCGCAGGGTGAGCCGGCGCCAGACCCGGTAGAAGAAGCCCTGCGCCTGCTGCTCGCGGTCGACGACGGTGACGTCGAGCGGCGGCCCGTCCTCCAGGGTGACGTGGTAGCGGCGGCCCCGGTCGCTCACCTCGGGGGCCTCGGGGCCCTCGGCGGTCTCGGCGCGCATCGCGCTGACCGGCTGGAAGCCGACCCGGCGCAGTCCGGCGAGGAGGTTCTGCCCGGTGGGGCGCACGTTGGGCGAGCCGACCGCGTACAGGGTGCCGTACGCGACGCTCCAGCCGATCAGCACGGTGAGGATGATCGAAAAGGGGGTGGTGTACCCGTTGACCAGCATGGTGAGGGCGTTGAGCAGCAGGACCACCCACAGCGCGACGCGCCAGTGGGGCCTGCGGGTCATGCCGACCGCGGTCATGTACGCGATGACGGGCGCGAGGTAGCCGTGCACCGGGTCGGTGAGGGCCCCGCCGCCCGCCGAACGGGTGAGCGCGTCCTGGATGGTGTCGGGGGCGGCCTGGGAGACCCACAGGTCGGTGGCGAGGGTGACCCCGTGGGCGAGGACGGCGGCGAGCACGCCGTCGGCGATGCGCAGCCCGTCGCGTTTGATCAGCCGCTCGATGGCGAAGGCGACGGGGAGCAGCAGCACCGCGATGCTGGACACGAGCGCGGCGACCGTGATCAGCAGGACCGGGGCCTGGCCGGTGCCCTTGTTGATGTCCTCCTCCAGGCCGACCGTGGTGCCGTGGGCGAAGGCGGCGATGCCGAGCAGGACGGCGATGCCGAGGATGCCGACGAGGAGGCGTACGAGGTCGGAGGGCCGGTGCACGCGGGCGGCGAGCAGCGGTTCGTCGACCTCGACCGGGTCGGTGGCCGAGGGGGTGTGGCCGTGCGGGCTGCCCTCCGCGTCGCTGCCGGTGCCGGTGCCGGTGTTGCCGGGGGTGCCGTCGTCGGGGCGCCGGGTCTGCGGGGGCGTCTCCGGGCGGGGGGCGGGGCGCGGGGTGGGGCCGTCGTCTGGGCGTGCGTCGTCGTCCGCCGCCGCGCCGTCCGGAGGGCTCACACCCTGCTCCTTCGTCGTCACTTCCGTCTCTTCTTGATCACGTATCACCAGTCACCGCCCGGAAGATGGTGGCACGGACCGACGGGCCATCGGGGCAGCAGGGTGCGCGCCGGTCCGGAACCACAACTTCCGCCGGCGCGCGGCCGACGTACTGCACCATGTGCCGAATGAGCGAAGAGCTGCCCGCGTACGCGGAGCGCGTGCTGGAGGTGGTCGAGCGTATTCCGCCCGGCCGGGTGATGACGTACGGGGACGTCGCCGAGTGGCTCGGCGAGGGCGGACCGCGTCAAGTCGGGCGTGTCATGGCCCTGTACGGGGGAGCCGTGCCCTGGTGGCGCGTGGTGCGGGCGGACGGCGTACCGCTGCCCGGCAGCGAGCGGCGCGCCCTGGAGCACTACCGGGCCGAGGCCACGCCGCTGCGCACGACGGCCGGCGGGGGCGGCGAGCCGCGGCTGGACATGCGTCGGGCGCGCTGGGACGGGGACCCCGGACAGGACGGCAGGCGCGACGAGGCTCACACCTGACAGCTTCGGCCATGCGCGGCTTGGACGGGCGATCGAGCGACCGTACGAAGGCCCGTACGGGGTACCCGGGGGGACTGCGCGGCGCCGCCCGGTTGCCGTAGCGTTGCCTCTTCGGCTGCCGGGCGGGCCGTCACGGCAGCACCGGCACACCACGCAGGACACGCAGACCACGCAGGACACGCACGCCACGTCGAACACGCACGCCACGCAGAACACGCACGCCACGCAGAACACGCAGACCTCGCACATGTCGCGGACCCCGCGATACCCGTAGACCCACCAGGACCGGCACCTCACGTGATCACCTCTTCCTCCGACCGCACCGAACGGCGGCGTACGCGGACCCCCGACGCGTACCGCCTCCTGCGCACCGGGCCGGAACGGGTGGATCCCCCTGTGCTGGACGCAGCGCAGCGGGCGGTGGTTGACCACCCCGGCGGACCGCTGCTGGTCCTGGCGGGACCGGGCACCGGGAAGACCACCACACTGATCGAGGCCGTCACCGCCCGGGTGGAAGCGGGGACGGACCCCGCCCGCATCCTCATCCTCACCTTCAGCCGCAAGGCGGCGGTGGAACTGCGCGATCGGACCGCCCTGCGGCTGGGCGGTGCGCGGGCTCCGCAGGCCACCACCTTCCACTCCTTCTGTTACGGCCTGGTCCGCGCCCACCAGGACACCGACCTCTTCGCCGACCCGCTGCGGCTGCTGTCCGGCCCCGAACAGGACGTGATGGTCCGCACCCTCCTGGAGGGCCAGCGCCGGATCCGTTCCATCCGGTGGCCGGACGACCTGCGGGCCGCGCTGACCACGCGCGGGTTCGCGGACGAGGTCCGGGCGGTGCTCGCCCGCGCCCGTGAGCTGGGCCTGGGCCCCTCCGCCCTCTCCTCCTTCGCCGACCGGATCGGCCGCCCGGACTGGAAGGCGGCCGCGGCCTTCCTCTCCGAGTACCTGGACGTCCTGGACATGCAGGGCACGCTGGACTACGCGGAACTCCTGCACCGCGCGGTGCTCCTGGCGGAACGCACGCCGTCCCTCGCCTCCGCCTACGACGCGATCTTCGTGGACGAGTACCAGGACACGGACGCCTCGCAGCTGCGGCTGCTGCGGGCGCTGACCGGCCGGGGCGGCACGCTGGTCGCCTTCGGCGACCCGGACCAGTCGATCTACGCCTTCCGCGGCGCCGACATCAACAACATCCTGGACTTCGAGTCCGCCTTCCCGGGCGCGTCCGTCAAGGCCCTGACCGTCGGCCGGCGCTCCGGCGCGGCCCTGCTGACGGCCACCCGCCTCCTCACCACCCGGATGCCGGTCCCGCGCCTGCCCGCGGCGGCGGTACGCGCCCACCGCGCGCTCCAGCCGACCCGGGAGGGCGGCCGGGTGGAGGTCTTCACGTACCCGACGGCCGGCGCCGAGCTGGACAACATCGCGGACATCCTGCGCCGGGCACACCTGGAGGACGGCGTGCCCTGGCAGGACATGGCCGTCCTGGTCCGCGCCGGCGGCCGCACCCTCCCGGCGATGCGCCGCGCCCTGATCTCGGCGGGAGTCCCGGCCGAGACGGACGGCACGGACATCCCCCTGCGCCACGAACCGGCCGTCGCCCCCCTCCTGACGGCCCTCCGCCTGACGGCCACCTCGGCCGCGGCCGCCGCGTCCGAAGCCGCCCTCCCGGACGCCACCTCCCCCGCCCCGCCCGCCGCCACCACCCCGCCCCCGCCCGCCACCGCGGCCGAGCCGCGCCCGGGGCGGAGCCCCGCCGACCCCGCCGACGCGGCTGACTCCGCCGACCGCGCCTTGCCCGCCACCGCGGGCGAGGCGGGGTCCTCGGGGCCGGGTCCCGAGAACGCCGCCGACGCCGCCGGAGGCGTAGAGGACGCCCTCACCCTCCTCGCCTCGCCCCTCGGCGGGATGGACGCCGCCGACCTGCGGCGCCTCGGCCGGGCCCTGCGCGACGAGGAGCGCGCCGCGGGCGTCAAGGTGCCCGCGCCCTCCGACGTCCTGCTCGCCCGCGCCCTCGCCGAGCCGGAGCGGCTCACCGCCCACGACCCCGCCTACGCCCGCGGAGCGCAGCGCCTCGGCCTGCTCCTGCGCAAGGCCCGCGAGCTGCTCCAGGGCGGCGGCACCGCCGAGGAGGCCCTGTGGATCCTCTGGGACGGCACCCCCTGGCCGCAGCGGCTGGAGCGCAGCGCCCGCCGTGGCGGCGCGGCCGGCCGTAACGCCGACCGTGACCTCGACGCCGTCTGCGCCCTCTTCGACACCGCAGCCCGCGCCGAGGAACGCACCGGCGGCCGCGGCGCGCTCAACTTCCTCGAACAACTGGAAGCGGAGGACATCGCCGCCGACACGTTGACGACCCGCGCCGTCCGCTCCGACGCCGTCCGGCTGATGACCGCCCACCGCTCCAAGGGCCTGGAGTGGTCCCTGGTCGTCGTCGCCGGCGTCCAGGAGGGCCTGTGGCCCGACCTCCGCCGCCGCGGCTCCCTCCTGGAGGCCGACCGCATCGGCCGCGACGGCCTCGCCGAGCCCCTCACCCCCGGCGCCCTGCTCGCCGAGGAACGCCGGCTCTTCTACGTCGCCGCCACCCGCGCCCGTGACCGGCTCGTCGTGACCGCCGTCAAGGCCCCCGCCGACGACGGCGATCAGCCCTCCCGCTTCCTCACCGAGCTCGGCGTGCCCCCGCGCGACATCACCGGCCGCCCCCGCCGCCCCCTCGCCGTCCCGGCGCTCGTCGCCGAGCTGCGCGCCACCACCGTCGACCCCGACGCCTCGCCCGCCCTGCGCGACGCGGCCGCCCGACGCCTCGCCCGCCTCGCCGCGCTCACCGACGACGAGGACCGCCCCCTGGTCCCCGCCGCGCACCCGCAGCGCTGGTGGGGCCTGTACGAGCCCACCCGCAGCAGCGTTCCGCTCCGCGACCGGGACCGGCCCGTCGCCCTCTCCGGCAGCGCGCTGGAACAGCTCGCCAACACCTGCTCCCTCCAGTGGTTCCTCGGCCGCGAGGTCAAGGCAGACACCCCCTCCACCGCCGCCCAGGGCTTCGGCAACGTGGTCCACGTCCTCGCCGACGAGGTCGCCTCCGGCCGCACCCCCGCCGACCTGGCCGTCCTCATGGAACGCCTCGACTCGGTGTGGGACGCCCTCGCCTTCGACGCGCCCTGGAAGTCCCGCCAGGAGAAGGACAACGCCCGCGCCGCCCTCGAACGCTTCCTGCGCTGGCACACCACCGACCGCGGGGGCCGGGCGGCCGTGGCCACGGAGCACGAGTTCGACGTCACGCTCGAAGCGGGCGACGTCGCCGTCCGCATCCGGGGATCCATGGACCGGGTCGAATCGGACCCGCAGGGGCGCGCGTACGTCGTCGACTTCAAGACCGGCAGGTCCGCTCCGACGAAGGACGAGGTCGCCCGCCACCCCCAGCTCGCCGTCTACCAGCTCGCCGTGCGCGAGGGCGCCGTGGACGAGGTCTTCGACGGCCTGCGGCCCGAGCCCGGCGGCGCCGAGCTCGTCCAGCTCCGCCAGGGCGCGCCCAAGAAGGAGGGCGGTGACGAGGTGCCGAGGATCCAGGCCCAGCAGCCGCTCGACGGGGAGTGGGTCGGCGACCTGCTCGCGACCGCCGCCGGCCGGGTGCTGGACGAGCGGTTCGCGCCCGCCGCGGGCAAGCACTGCGACCACTGTTCCTTCCGCAGCTCGTGCAGCGTCCGCCCGGAAGGCCGCCAGACGGTCGAGTGAGCGGGGATGTCGGTCCGGGCGGCTAGCCTTTTCGGGTGCCCGCGCGTCCGTCCGTCCTCACCGATCCCGAGCAGCTCAAAGAGCTCCTCGGGATCCCTTTCACGCCCGAGCAGATGGCCTGCGTCACCGCCCCGCCCGCCCCGCAGGTCGTCGTCGCCGGCGCGGGTTCCGGCAAGACCACCGTCATGGCCGCCCGCGTGGTCTGGCTGGTGGGCACCGGCGCGGTCGCGCCCGAGCAGGTCCTCGGCCTGACCTTCACCAACAAGGCCGCCGGTGAACTGTCCGAGCGCGTACGCAAGGCCCTCGCGCGGGCCGGCATCACCGACCCGGACCCCTCCCCGGCCGAGGCCGGGGCGGCCGGCGGCGAGCCCCGCATCTCGACGTACCACGCCTTCGCCGGCCAGCTCCTGAAGGACCACGGCCTGCGCATCGGCCTGGAGCCCAGCTCCCGCCTCCTCGCCGACGCCACCCGCTTCCAGCTCGCCGCGAAGGTGCTGCGCGAGGCGCCCGGCCCGTACCCCGCGCTCACCAAGTCCGTCCCCGACCTGGTCGGTGACCTCCTCGCGCTCGACGCCGAGCTCTCCGAGCACTTGGTCGAGCCGGAGCGCCTGCGGATCCACGACACCGAGCTGCTGGATGTGCTCGCCGACACCAAGCTCACCAACGAAGACCTGCGCAAGGTCCCGGAGGCCGTCCGCGGCCGCCTCGAACTGCTGGAACTGGTCAGCCGCTACCGCGCCGCCAAACGCTCCCGCGACCTCTTCGACTTCAGCGACCAGATAGCCCTCTCCGCGCACCTCGCCACCACCCGGCCCGAGGTGGGGGCGCTGCTGCGCGAGGAGTACCGGGTGGTCCTGCTCGACGAGTACCAGGACACCTCCGTCGCGCAGCGGATGCTGCTCTCCGGCCTCTTCGGCGCGGGCTCCGGCCACGCCGTCACCGCCGTCGGCGACCCCTGCCAGGCGATCTACGGCTGGCGCGGGGCCTCCGTGGCCAACCTCGACGACTTCCCCGAGCACTTCCCGCACGCCGACGGGAGCCCCGCCACCCGGCTCTCCCTCAGCGAGAACCGGCGCAGCGGCGGCCGCCTGCTGGACCTGGCCAACGGGCTCGCCGCCCCGCTGCGCGCCCTGCACGAGGGCGTGGAGGCGCTGCGCCCCGCGCCGGGGGCCGAGGGCGCGGGCCAGGTCCGCTGCGCCCTGCTGGAGACCCACGCGCAGGAGCTCGACTGGCTCGCCGACTCCGTCGCCCATCTGGTCCGCACCGGGACGGAGCCGCGCGAGATCGCCGTACTGTGCCGGTCCGCGGGGGACTTCGCGCAGATCCAGGCCGTGCTGGTGGACCGGGACGTGCCGGTGGAGGTCGTCGGCCTCTCCGGGCTGCTGCACCTGCCGGAGGTCGCGGACCTCGTGGCCGTCTGCGAGGTCCTCCAGGACCCCGGCGCCAACGCCTCCCTCGTCCGGCTGCTCATCGGCCCGCGCTGGCGGATCGGCGCCCGCGACCTGGCGCTGCTGGGCCGCCGGGCGCGGCTCATGGTGGGGCGGTCGGCGCCGTCCGGCGCGGACCCGGACGAACGGCTGGCGGCGGCCGTGGAGGGCGTGGACCCGGCGGAGATCGTGTCGCTGGCAGACGCCCTGGAGACCTTCCTCGACGGCGCGGGCCAGGCGCCGGACGACCTCCCCTTCTCGGCGGAGGCCCGGATCCGCTTCGCCCACCTCGCGCAGGAGCTGCGCGACCTGCGGCGCTCCCTCGCCGACCCGCTGATGGACGTACTGCACCGGGTGCTGTCCGCCACCGGCCTGGAAGTGGAACTGTCCGCATCCCCGCACGCGCTGGCGGCCCGCCGGCGCGAGACGCTGTCGAACTTCATGGACGTGGCGGCCGGTTTCGCCGCCCTGGACGGCGAGGCGTCCCTGCTGGCGTTCCTGGCCTTCCTGCGTACGGCCGCCCAGTACGAGAAGGGCCTCGACCACGCCCTGCCGGGCGGGGAGAACACGGTCAAGGTGCTCACCGCCCACAAGTCCAAGGGCCTGGAGTGGGACGTGGTGGTCGTCCCGGACCTGTGCGCGGGCTCCTTCCCGAAGGAGAAGGCACCGGAGGCCTGGACCTCGTACGCGAAGGTCCTGCCGTACGCGCTGCGCGGCGACGCCCCCACCCTGCCCGGCGACCCGGCCTGGACCTCGGCGGGCCTGAGGTCCTTCAAGGCCGCCCTCAAGCACCACAAGTCGGTGGAGGAGCTCCGCCTCGGCTACGTGACCTTCACCCGCCCGCGCTCCCTCCTGCTGGCCTCGGGCCACTGGTGGGGCCCGACCCAGAAGAAGCGCCGCGGCCCGTCGCCGTTCCTGCAGGCCCTGTACGAGCACTGCGCGGCCGGTTTCGGGGAGATCGAGGCCTGGGCGGACGAGCCCGACCCCGCCGCCGAGAATCCGGCCCTGTCCGACGGCTCCACCCCCGACCACTCCTGGCCCCTGCCGCTCGACCCGCACTCCCTCACCCTCCGCCGCGCGGCGGCCGCCCTGGTGGAGTCCTACCTCGCGACCCCGCCCCCGGCCCCGCCCCAGGACGACCCCTACCTCTGGCCCCCGCACTGCGAAGAGCCGTCCGAAGCCGACGCCGCCCCCTGGCCGGAGCCCGACCCCTGGACCGCTGCCGACGCAGCCGACCCCGAGGCCGCGGCCCCGACCCGTGCCCCGGGCGGCCCCCCACACACCGACCTCTGGCCGGAGGCCGACCTCTCGGCGCCCGCTGGCGCAGCGAGGCCCAGCCGCCCGCACGCGGCGGAGCCGCACCCCGACGCCGACACAACCGGCCCTGCGGCCGAGGGCCCGACCCCGGCCGGGGGCCGGGGCAGCGCCCCGCACGCGGCGGAGCCGCACCCTGACCTGTGGCCGGAGGCCGAGGGCTGGGCCCCGCACGCGGCGGAGCCGCATGCCGACCTGTGGCCGGAGGCCGGGGCCGCAGGGCCGGCCCCCGTCGGGGTCCGGGGCAGCGCCCCGGTTTCGGGAAGGGGCGGGGCGGGGGAAGGAACCGGCCCGGCCGACCCCGCCGACCCGCACGGTGACGACCTCTGGCCGGAGGCCGACCTCTGGGCTGCTGCCGACGGCAGGCCCGAAGCCCGCACCCGCGACGGCGACGCCCGGCTCACGCCGGAAGAGGCACGGGCCGTCGCCTCCTGGGACCGGGACCTCGACGCCCTCGAGGGCGAGCTCCGCCGTGCCCGCGCGGCCGTCCGCGACGTCGAGCTGCCCGCCGCCCTCACCGCCAGCCAGCTGCTCCGGCTCGCCGCCGACGAGCAGGGCTTCGTACGCGACCTCGCCCGCCCCATGCCCAAGCCCCCCCAGCCCGCCGCCCGCCAGGGCACCCGCTTCCACGCCTGGGTCGAGTCCCGCTTCGACGAGCTCCCGCTCCCCTTCCTCGACGTCCTCGACCCCGTCACCGACCTCCCCGGCGCCGGCTCCGGCCAGGAGATCGCCGACGAGGCCGACCTCGACTCCCTCAAGGCCGCCTTCGAGCGCAGCCCGTACGCCGACCGGCCCCCCCACCGCATGGAGGCCCCGGTCCAGCTCACCCTCGCCGGCCGCGTCATCCGCGGCCGGATCGACGCCGTCTACAAGACCACCACGGACGAGAACGGCGACTCGTACGACTCGTACGAGATCGTCGACTGGAAGACCGGCCGGACCACCGAGGCCGACCCCCTCCAGCTCGCCGTCTACCGGCTGGCCTGGGCGGAAGCCACCGGCACCCCGCTCGCCCGGGTCACCGCCGCCTTCCTGCACGTCCGCAGCGGCCGCGTGATCCGCCCCCGCAACCTCCCCGACCGGGCCCGCCTTGAGCGGATCCTCCAAGGCGAATCGGCCCCGGACGGTGACCATCAGGTGGACAGCTAGGCTCGGGGGCATGAGCGACACCCCGCCGGACAGCGTCGTCCGCACGTACATCGACACCCACCGCGCCGCCTTCCTCGACGACCTCGCCGAGTGGCTCCGCATTCCCTCCGTCTCGGCCCAGCCCGAGCACGCGGGCGACGTACGCCGCAGCGCCGAATGGCTCACCGCGAAGCTCAAGGAGACCGGCTTCCCGGTCGCCGAGGTCTGGGAGACGCACGGCGCCCCCGCCGTCTTCGCGCACTGGCCGAGCGAGGACCCGTACGCCCCCACCGTCCTCGTGTACGGGCACCACGACGTGCAGCCCGCCGCCCTCGCCGACGGCTGGCACACCGACCCGTTCGAGCCGGTGATCCGCGACGGCCGGATGTACGGGCGCGGCGCCGCCGACGACAAGGGGCAGGTGTTCTTCCACACCCTCGGCGTACGGGCCCACCTGGCCGCCACCGGCGCCGCCGCCCCCGCCGTGAACCTCAAGCTCCTCGTCGAGGGCGAGGAGGAGTCCGGCTCCCCGAACTTCCGCGCGCTCGTGGAGGCCCGCGCCGCCGAGCTCGCCGCCGACGTCGTGATCGTCTCCGACACCGGGATGTGGTCCGAGACCACGCCCACCGTCTGCACCGGCATGCGCGGCGTCGCCGACTGCGAGATCGACTTCCACGGCCCGGACCAGGACATCCACTCCGGCGCCTTCGGCGGGGCCGTGCCCAATCCGGTCGCCGTCGCCGCCCGCCTGGTCGCCGCCCTGCACGACGACGAGGGGCGGGTCACGATCCCCGGCTTCTACGACAACATCGCCGAGCTCACCGAGGCGGAGCGCGCGCTCATCGCCGAGCTGCCCTTCGACGAGGACGAGTGGCTGCGTACGGCCAAGTCCCACGCGGCCTCCGGCGAGGCCGGGTATTCCACCCTGGAGCGCGTCTGGGCCCGCCCGACGGCCGAGGTCAACGGCATCGGCGGCGGCTACCAGGGCCCCGGCGGCAAGACCATCGTGCCCGCCTCCGCCCACCTGAAGCTGTCGTTCCGCCTGGTGTCGGGGCAGGACCCGTACGAGGTCGAAGCCGCCGTCAGGGACTGGGTCGCGGCTCGGATCCCGGAGGGGATCCGCCACTCCATCATCTTCGGCGCACCGACCCGCCCGTGCCTGACCCCGCTGGACCACCCGGCCCTGCAGTCCGTCGTACGGGCGATGGGCCGCGCCTTCGGCCAGAAGATCCGCTTCACCCGTGAGGGCGGCTCCGGACCCGCGGCGGACCTCCAGGACGTCCTGGACGCGCCCGTCCTCTTCCTCGGCATCTCGGTACCGTCCGACGGCTGGCACTCGCCGAACGAGAAGGTCGAGCTGGACCTCCTGCTCAAGGGCGTCGAGACGACGGCCTACCTCTGGGGAGACCTGGCCGCCGCCCACCGCACGACCGCCTGACCGCCTGACCGCCAAACCGCCTGACCGCCAGACCGCCTGACCCGACGCACGCACCTGTCGAACCGAGCCTGCCTGTCCCACCCCCGGGGGAGTTGGAAGTACCTGTGAGCATCCATACCGAGCGCCCTCTCTCGCTCGCCGCGCCCAGCGGAATCGACCGTGCAGCGCACCACCGCCTCGACGAGGCCTGGCTCGCCGCCGCCTGGAGCCACCCGACGACCCGCGTCTTCGTCGTCTCCGGCGGCCAGGTCCTGATCGACGACACCCCCGACGGCGGCACCGGCATCGTGATGACTCCGGCCTTCGAGGCCCCGGTCACCGAGACCCACCGCTACTTCCTGGGCACCGACGAGGACGGCGTACGGTACTTCGCGCTCCAGAAGGACGCGCTGCCCGGCCGGATGGACCAGTCGGCCCGCCCGGCCGGCCTGCGCGAGGCCGGACTGCTGCTCTCCCAGCGCGACGCCGGGCTGATGGTGCACGCGGTGGCGCTGGAGAACTGGCAGCGGATGCACCGCTTCTGCTCCCGCTGCGGCGAGCGCACGGTGGTCGCCGCCGCCGGGCACATCCGCCGCTGCCCGGGCTGTGGCGCCGAGCACTACCCGCGCACCGACCCGGCCGTGATCATGCTGGTCACGGACGAGCAGGACCGCGCGCTGCTGGGCCGCCAGGTGCACTGGCCGGAGGGCCGCTTCTCGACCCTCGCCGGGTTCGTGGAGCCGGGCGAGTCGATCGAGCAGTCCGTCGTGCGCGAGGTCTGGGAGGAGGCGGGCGTCAGGGTCGGCGAGGTCGAGTACGTGGCCAGCCAGCCGTGGCCCTTCCCGTACAGCCTGATGCTGGGCTTCACGGCCCGGGCCACCACGTCCGAGATCACGGTGGACGGCGAGGAGATCCAGGAGGCCCGCTGGTTCTCGCGCGAGGAGCTGCGCGCGGCGTTCGAGACGGGCGAGGTGCTGCCGCCGTCGGGGATCTCCATCGCCGCCCGGCTGGTCGAGCGCTGGTACGGCGAGCCGCTGCCGAAGTCGGCGGCGTAACGTTCGTCACACCGGAAAGGCCCCCGCCGAGGCGGGGGCCTTTCCGGTGCTCGACCGGTGCTCGCCCGGCGTTCGCCCGGTGCTCGGTCGTCGGGCTCGCTCAGACGGCGAGGGCCTGCTTGACCTGGGCCAGGCTCGGGTTCGTCATGACCGACTCGCTGCCGCCGACGGACTTCACGAGCACGGTGGGAACGGTCTGGTTGCCGCCGTTGGCCTTCTCCACGAACGCCGCGGACTCCGGGTCGAGCTCGATGTTGATCTCGTTGTACGCGATGCCTTCCCGGTCCAGCTGGGTCTTCAGCCGACGGCAGTAGCCGCACCAGGTCGTGCTGTACATCGTGACGGTGCCCGTGTCCTGCATGCTGCGCTCTCCTTCGTGAAGGCTCGGTGGTCCGAGTACTCGAACGTACGCGACCCCACGGCCATTCCCGTCCCGTACGGGCGTCTGCGCGCAGCCGGTGTGACTGATACGACGGATACGTGCGGCCTGTGGACGGTTTTCCCGCCCGCCCCACGAGACCTGGCAGCATGGCGGGGTGACAGCAGCAACGCACTCCCCATCCTTCTCCGCCGCCGACTCGGCCGACGCGGTGCTCCTGGGCCTGGACCCGGAGCAGCGCGAGGTCGCGACGACCCTGCGGGGGCCGGTGTGCGTGCTGGCGGGTGCCGGTACCGGCAAGACCCGCGCGATCACCCACCGCATCGCCTACGGCGTCCAGTCCGGCCAGCTCATGCCGGCCAGTGTGCTGGCCGTCACCTTCACCAACCGCGCCGCCGGAGAGATGCGCGGCCGCCTGCGCACCCTGGGCGCGGGCGGTGTCCAGGCGCGGACCTTCCACTCCGCCGCGCTGCGCCAGCTCCAGTACTTCTGGCCCAAGGCGGTCGGCGGGGACGTGCCCCGGCTGCTGGAGCGCAAGATCCAGCTCGTCGCCGAGGCCGGCGCGCGCTGCCGCATCCGCCTCGACCGGGGCGAGCTGCGCGATGTCACCGGCGAGATCGAGTGGGCCAAGGTCACCCAGACGGTGCCCGCCGACTATCCGGCGGCCGCCCTCAAGTCGGGCCGCGAGGCACCCCGGGACATGGCCGAGATCGCCCAGATCTACGGGACGTACGAGCAGCTCAAGCGCGACCGCGGCATGATCGACTTCGAGGACGTGCTGCTCCTGACCGTCGGCATCCTCCAGGACCGGCACGACATCGCCGAGCAGATCCGCGCCCAGTACCAGCACTTCGTGGTCGACGAGTACCAGGACGTCAGCCCCCTGCAGCAGCGGCTGCTGGACCTGTGGCTCGGCGAGCGCGACAGCCTCTGCGTCGTCGGCGACGCCAGCCAGACCATCTACTCCTTCACCGGCGCCACCCCCGACCACCTGCTCAACTTCCGCACCCGCTACCCGCAGGCCACCGTGGTCAAGCTGGTCCGCGACTACCGCTCCACGCCCCAGGTGGTCCACCTCGCCAACGGGCTCCTGAACCAGGCCAAGGGACGGGCCGCCGAGCACCGCCTGGAGCTGATCTCCCAGCGCGAGGCCGGCCCCGACCCCGTCTACGCCGAGTACCCGGACGAGCCCGCCGAGGCCGAGGGCGTCGCACGCCGGATCCGGGACCTGATCGCGGCGGGCGTCCCGGCCGGCGAGATCGCCGTGCTCTACCGCATCAACGCCCAGTCCGAGGTCTACGAGCAGGCCCTCGCCGACGCCGGGGTCCCCTACCAGCTGCGCGGAGCCGAGCGGTTCTTCGAGCGCCAAGAGGTCCAGAAGGCGACGCTCGCGCTGCGCGGAGCCGCCCGGTCCGGGGGGAACGACCCGCTGCTCGACGATGTCGTGGAGCTCGGCTCCCAGGTCCGGGCGGTGCTCAGCTCCACCGGCTGGACCACCGAGCCGCCCGCCGGCTCCGGCGCCGTGCGCGACCAGTGGGAATCGCTGGCCGCGCTGGTCCGGCTCGCCGAGGACTTCGCCCGGGCCCGGCCCGGAGCCACCCTGGCGGACCTCACGATCGAGCTGGAGGAGCGCAAGGCGGCCCAGCACGCGCCGACCGTCCAGGGCGTCACCCTGGCCTCGCTCCACGCGGCGAAGGGCCTGGAGTGGGACGCCGTGTTCCTCGTCGGCCTCACCGACGGCATGATGCCGATCACCTACGCCAAGACCGATGAGCAGGTCGAGGAGGAACGGCGGCTGCTCTACGTCGGGGTCACCCGGGCGCGGTTGCACCTGAACCTCTCCTGGGCTCTCTCCCGCGCCCCCGGCGGCCGGGCCTCCCGGCGCCCCAGCCGCTTCCTGAACGGCCTGCGGCCGGGCTCCGGCGTCCCGGGCAGCGGGCCGGGCTCCGCGGCCGACAGGGGGACGCGCAAGCGCGGGCGCCGCGGTCCGGCGCTGTGCCGGGTCTGCGGCAAGACCCTGACCGAGGCGGGCGAGCTGAAGCTGATGCGCTGTGAGGGCTGCCCGTCCGACATGGACGAAGGTCTCTACGAGCGGCTGCGGGAGTGGCGCGCGGCCCGGTCGCAGGAGCAGGGACTGCCCGCATACTGCGTCTTCACGGACAAGACGCTGATGGCGATCGCGGAGGCCGCTCCCGCCGAGGCGGGGGAGCTCTCGATGATCTCCGGAGTGGGCGGCCGCAAGCTCGAGCGGTACGGAGCCGATGTCCTGGCCATCTGCGCAGGTCAGGAGCCCGGGGTCGAGGATTCTGACGACGCGTAGAAACTCGTCGGAAAAATAGTTTGCACATGCCCAGCGAAGACCCATAGGTTCTTAGCAACGGAAACGGTGGCTTCTCCGAAGCCCTGGATCCGTGCTGTACTTATCCGAATACGCATGGGACAGGCCTTCGGGCCGAGTCCCCGAGACGCCGAGAGGAGGCGAGACCAGTGACCAGCTTCATGACCTTCACCAAAATGACCGATCGCTCGGTCGACGCTTCCTGCCTGCTCGGTTCCGTCTCCCTCCTGGGTACCGGTGTGTCCGCGATTTCCGCCGACCGCCCCGCCCTGCTGGCGACCCTTCCGGTCAGCGAGCGCAACGAGCGACCGACCCAGGCACCGGTGGCAGTACTGGCAGCAGAAGCTCGGGCGCATGGCGCCTATGGCTCCGCGGCCGCAGCCGGTGCCGCCAGGGCCGGATTCAAGCACCAGACGAAGCAGACGAAGCAGCAGCACCACCTGATGTGGGCCTTCCGTGGGCTCGAACCCTGGAGTGATCCAGCCTGATCGCATGATCAGGCCGGCGCCTTCAGGGCCGCGGAACCCCACCCGGGATCCGCGGCCCTTCTGTTTGTCCCCGAACGGGGACGACGGAGCGAAGGGGCCTCGGGACTGGCAGAACCAGTCGGTGTGTAAACGCAGCCCAGCCGAAGCCGGCCGACCGGCCGGAACGACTAGCCGACCAAGACGAGGAAGAAACCACCGTGCAACTCGAAGCGCACGCCCCGTCCGTACCGCAGAGCCACACGATCTCCCCGCCCGCAGTCCCGGAGGACCACACCTTGACCCCGCTCACCGCGCTGACCGCGCTCGACGACGCCATCGAGAACCTCGGCGTTCCCGTCCCGTGCCGCACCTTCGACCCCGAGGTCTTCTTCGCCGAGTCCCCGGCCGACGTCGAGTACGCCAAGTCGCTCTGCCGCACCTGCCCGCTGGTCGAGGCCTGCCTCGCCGGGGCGATCGAGCGCCGCGAGCCCTGGGGTGTCTGGGGTGGCGAGCTCTTCGTCCAGGGTGTCGTCGTCGCCCGCAAGCGGCCGCGTGGCCGTCCGCGCAAGAACCCGGTTGTCGCGGCATGACCGCCATCGGAACCATCGACCGCCCCCTGACGCACGACCCCTTGAAGCAGGCCCTCATGACCGCCCACACCACGAGCGAGCAGCCCCACGGCGCCGCCCACGCAGACTTCATCACCGCCGGCGCGATCACCTCGCGTCAGAACAGGACCCGCGAAATGCAACTCATCCAAGAAGCCCTGGCTCGTGCCCATATGGACGAGCGCATGCGTGAGGTGGACGCCGAGCGTCACGCCGTGCGCCTGGTCGCCGCCCGCCGCATGCAGCGGCGAGCCGAGCGCGTCTCCATGCGCGCCCGCCGCGCGCTGGCCATGGCCGTCATGCACTAATCGCTCTCGGAGCCAGAAGAGACAACAGGCGTCGGCCCCCACCACCCGGACACCGGGCGGTGGGGGCCGACGCCTGTCCGCGCTGCGCCACCTCTGTCCGCGCTGCGCCACCTCCCGGCACGCCCGCTCCGGGCACGCGCTCTAGGGTGCTGCGCATGCAGCGTGATACGAGGAGCGAGCCGCTCGCGGTGAGGCCGGTCGAGCTCGCGCACAACCCGTTCAATCCGCGTGACGAGCTCGGTGACATCGAGGAGATGGCCGGGTCACTGAGGACCAAGGGGCAGATCCACCCCGTCACCGTGGTCCGGCGTGCGGCGTTCCTCGCCGTTCACGCCGGGCAGGAACGCGGGCTCGGCAAGGCCGCGTACGTCGTCGTCGACGGGAACCGCAGGCTCGCCGCGGCGCGTGTGGCCGGGCTCGACGAGCTCCGGATCGACGTCCGCGACGAACTGGCCCTGAGCGCCGAGGACATCCTGGAGTCAGCGCTGATTACCAGCATCCACCGGGCGGACCTCGGCCCGCTGGAGGAGGCCACCGCGATCCGGCAACTGGTCCGGGCCCACGGGTCCCAGAAGGAGGTCGCCGACCGGCTCGGCAAGTCCCAGGCTTGGGTCTCGCAACGGCTCGCCCTGCTCAAGCTCGCCGACGACCTCAAGGACAAGGTCCGCAGCGGCGAGCTGCCGGTGAAGGAGGCCCGCCGCATCGGCGGCCTGCCGCCGGAGCAGCAGCGGGCGGAGGCGCAGAAGGTGATGAACCGCACCAAGTCCCCGCGCAGGGCGCCGAATTCGACCGGACCCGACGTGGCCGAGCCGGTTAACCCGGTTAAGCCGGCCGATCCGGTGGATGCGTTCGCCGAGTACGTCGAGCGCACGGTCGACTTCGCCTACGGGATGCGGGACATCGCCGCCGCCTACCGCCAGGCCGCCACCGCCGACCAGGCCGCGGCGGACCGCCTGGTGGCGCGCCTGCGGGAACGCCTGGACCGGGTCACACGACACCTCGCGCCGGCGCCCCCGCGCTGGCTGCCCGATCCGCTCTCCCGGTGGGGCGCCACTCTGTACGCCTTCGCCGGTGCGGTGCTCTGGGAGACCGTCAGCTACGCGGCGCACCACGTCGACGTGACGATCACCCTGGTCTGAGCCGGACCCGCCCGAAGGGGAACGGGCCTTTCCGTCGGTGCGTTGCGCGGGGCTGTCCACCCCGGACGGGGATATCGTCTGGAGGTGGACCAGCCGACTCCCCACCCCGTCCCGTCGGAATCCGAGGCCCAGCCCGTCGTCTGCGCGCGCTGCGGCACACGGTCCCCCAACGGCGCCCCGCCCACCTGGACCTGTTCCGTGGAGAACGGGACCAGACAGTACTTCTGCGTCGACTGCGCGCGCGCCAACCTCCGCGCGATCGAAGGCAGGCTCGACTCCTCCTGGTGGTGACCCCCTTACGGAGTCACTCTGCGGACGCGAACCCGGGCAGCCAGGCGTCCAGTTCGTCCCGCAGGCGCACCGTCGCGCCCAGCTGGCACAGCACCCCGATCGTGCTCAGCGTCACCCGGTGGATCAGCAGGTACGAAGGCGGCAGATTGATCTGTCGGCCCAACTGGTGTGCGGGGGAGCGGGGATCGGCGATCCGCGCCGCCTGGCCGCGCAGCCACGGCCGGGTGAAGGTGAACTCCTCGGCCTCGGCGGGCTCGATGATCGGCTTGAGGTAGTCCAGCACCGCGTCGGGGTCCAGTTCGATGGACTCCTTCACGAACCCCTCGGCGCACAGGTGCCCGTAGACGCCCTCGGCGTCACCGTCCAGCGTCATCCGCAGCGACCTGCCGATGGGCTTGGGCCAGCCACCCGGCAGCCGGTCGACCGTGCCGAAGTCCAGGACGCCCAGCCGCATCCGGCCGTCCGCCCCCTGTATCAGCCGGAAGTTGCCCGGGTGCGGATCCGCGTGCAGCAGACCGGTGCGCGCGGGACCGGAGAAGAGGAACCGGGCCAGCAGCTGCCCGGCGCGGTCGCGCTCCTCCTGGGTGCCGTCGGC
The DNA here is from genome assembly GCF_055564955.1 of Streptomyces sp. NPDC028910. Classification (NCBI taxonomy): domain Bacteria; kingdom Bacillati; phylum Actinomycetota; class Actinomycetes; order Kitasatosporales; family Streptomycetaceae; genus Streptomyces; species Streptomyces sp. NPDC028910. Next base: position 21,530 of record NZ_JBVHVF010000005.1, read on the forward strand.
TATCACCTCCGACAGCGGGGTCCCCTCCATCCACTCGGTCACCAGCACCTGGTCGCCCTGGTGCACGACATCCGGCACCACCACGTCCGGGTCGCCCTCGAAGGCGTCCGCATGCGTCCGCTGGGCCTCGGCCTCCAGCTCGTAGTCGAGCTCCTCCGAGACCCGGTCGCGCAACTCCTTGATCAGCGGCTTGATCTCCATGCCGGGGATCAGCGGGCCCAGCAGCCCCGCGAACCGGCCCAGCTGCTTCAGGTCCGACAGCAGCGCCTCACCGGCCCCCGGGTACTGGACCTTGACCGCCACCTGCCGGCCGTCGTGCCACACCGCCCGGTGCACCTGCCCGATCGAGGCCGCCGCGGCCGGCTTGTCCTCGAACTCCTCGAACAGCTCCCGCCAGTCCGCGCCGAGACGCTCCGCCAGCACCTGGTGCACGGTCGCCGCGGGCAGGGGCGGGGCGGCCTCCTGGAGCTTGGTCAACGCGGCCCGATAGGGCCCCGCGACCTCCTCCGGCAGGGCCGACTCGAAGACCGACAGGGCCTGCCCGAACTTCATGGCACCGCCCTTCAGCTCTCCGAGCGTGCGGAACAACTGCTCGGCGGTGCGCTGCTGGAGCTCGCGCGCCACGATCTCCGCCGACCTGCCGCCGATCCGCTTGCCCAGCCCCCAGGTGGCCCGACCCGCGATGCCGAGCGGCAGCGCGGCCAGCTTGACGGTACGGGTGACCGCCTTCCGGGGAAGATCAGACATGAGCCCCTCCAATTCCCAGACACCTGCGCCGCAAGCGGCGGATTCAGGAAAGCCCCTCTGGCTCAACAGACCACCCGCATCCTGTCATGGCCCTCCCGGCCGGTCCCCTCCCGCGTCTCCCCTTCCGGCAGGTCCCACGTGCTGGAGCGGCTCCGGGCGCTCCGCGCTCGCGCCGCAGGGGCAGTCCGGGTGGGGGCGGACCGGGGTGGGCTGCCAGTGGAGGGCGGGCAGGGCCGCCTCCCAGCGGGAGGCGGTGGAGGCGGGCAGTTGCCCGTCGAGGAAGGAGAGCGCGTGGGCCGCGGCCAGGCCGGCCACCGCCGTGGACAGGCCCAGGTCGCAAGCGGCGCTCGCGCGGCGGCGGTGGATCGAGCGCCACTGCACCAGCATCCTCGGCCAGGCCGCGTCCCGGTCCACGCGGTCGCGCTCCATGCACCCCGCGCACGCCGTCACGCCCGGCAGCACCAGCGGCCCCACCAGCCCCGTCCCCTCCAGCACCCCCGCGTACAGGTGCGGTACGCCCGTGGCCACCCAGTCGGCCGCGGTGTCCGGATCAGGGGCCCAGGCGTGCAGCCCGTCCCGGGGCGCGACCACCACCAGCGCCAGCCCCGCTTCCCGGCCCTCGCCCTCCCCGGCCCGCGAGGCGCGCCCAGGGGCCGACTCGCGCACCAGCTTCCCCGCGGCCTCGGCCCGCAGCCGGCCCACGCTGCCGGGACCCAGCCCGCCCGGCGCCACGTCCGCCGGCTCCACCCGCCCCCCGTCGAGCACTTCGACCCGGCCGACGCCGGCTCCCGACAGGACCGCGGCGATCACCGAGCCCACCCGGCCGCTCCCGCGCACCCGCACCCGTATCGCCCGGCGCGCGGCAGCCGCCCGTAAGTCCCCGCCCGGCTCCCGGTGGACCAGGGACAGCGACCCCAGATCGGGCCCCAGCCGCTCCAGGACCTCCGGATGCCTGCGCACGGCCTGGGCCCGGGCGCCGCCCGCCGTGGCGTCATCCAGCAGACCGGCCCCCGCCAGCTGCCTGACCAGTTCGTCGGCCCGGCCGTCCGGCAGACCCATCCCCGCGGCTTCGGCCCGCAGCAGTTCCATCCCGCGCGTCCCATCGATCCGGTCGATGAGCGACCCCGTCGCCGTGTCCACGGGCCCGAGCACCACCGCATGGGCGGGTGTCACCCCGAACTGCACCGTCTGCAGATCCCGCCAGGCCCGCGCCAGCGCAGGCTTCACCTTCGGATACATGTCCGATCCCCCTCGATTTCCCGTGCGGACTCGCGCCGCCCGCCGCCTGATCTCCCGCTCCTCCGCAACACTGCCCGTCCGCCCCCACCCGTGCAGGAATTTGTCCACAGGCAAGGCGTATTAGGCATATGAGATGAAGGGAAATGCCGTTCCGGATATCGGCTGCGCATCGCTCGCGTTCGAACCATGGACGGACGGGACTTCGGCCACCGCTACCGGGTACCGTCGTGGCGTGTCCGCCGACCCCCCGCAGCGCGCCGTCGAAGTCCGCCGGAGCGCGCGCCGCCGCAGGACCGTATCCGCCTACCGCGAGGGTGACCGTACGGTCGTCCTCATCCCTGCCCGGATGTCCGAGGCGGAGGAGCGGCGCTGGGTGGGCGTCATGCTCGACAAGCTGGCCGCCCAGGAGAGCAAGCGCACCATCGGCGACGCGGAACTCACCGAGCGCGCCGAACGTCTGTCCGAGCAGTACTTCGGCGGCCGGGCCCGCCCCCGCTCGGTCCGCTGGGTCACCAACCAGAACACCCGCTGGGGCTCCTGCACCCCGGCCGAAGGCAGCATCCGGCTCTCCCACCGCCTCCAGGGGATGCCGGAGTACGTCGTCGACTACGTGCTCCTGCACGAGCTGGCCCACCTCCTCGTACCCGGCCACGGGCCCCGCTTCTGGGAACTGCTGGAGCCGTACCCGCGCACCGAGCGGGCCCGCGGGTACCTGGAGGGAGTGGTGGCGGCCGAACGCCTGCCGAAGGTCCCCGCCGCCCGCGAGGAATGAGCCCGAAGGCCCGCGACCGCCGCCATGTCACACACCGTGATATGTACCGGGTCGGTACCGACTTGGCCGGATGTCGGCAGTTGCCGTTAGCCTGAGCGGCACGTATTCACAGTCGGGATGGGGGACGGTCGTTACGTATGGCCAGGGAATTCCAACGCGGCCACAAGGCCAAGATCAGTGATCTGACGGCGGGCACCGATCTGTACGTGGGCGTCCAGATCGCCGGGCCCGGACTCGCCTTCGACATCAGCTGTTTCGGCCTCGACGCCAATGAGCAGCTGTCGGACGACCGCTACTTCGTCTTCTTCAACCAGCCGAAGTCGCCGGAAGAGTCCATTCAGCAACTCGGTGCGCAGTCCGGTGACACCGAATCCTTCCGGGTGACACTGGACCGCATCCCGGCGTCCATCCACAAGCTGTCCTTCACCGCGACCATCGACGGCGCCGGACAGATGTCGCAGATCGGCCCGGGCTACATCCGGATCGTGGCGGGCGGCGAAGAGGTCGTCCGGTACGCCTTCACCGGCGCGGAGTTCACCACCGAGCGGGCCGTGATGCTCGGCGACTTCTACCTCAAGGACGTATGGCGCTTCGCCGCCGTCGGCCAGGGCTTCGACGGCGGGCTCGACGCGCTGCTGAGGAACTTCGGCGGCGAGGTCGCCGAAGAGGCGCAGCCGCAGGCTCCGGCCCCGGCCGCCGCCTCGCCCGGATTCGCCCCGCCGCCGCAGGCGGCCGCCCCGGCTCCGTCCTTCGGTGCTCCGGCCCCGGCGCAGCAGGCCCCGCAGGCCCCGGCCCCCGCGCCGTCCTTCGGCGCGCCCGCGCCCGCCGCCCCGCAGCCGCAGTACCAGCAGCCCGCGGCCCCCGCTCCGGCGCACGCCGCGCCCACCATGGCCGCGCCGCTCGCCCCGCCGGCCCCCGCGCCGTACGGGCAGCCGCCGCAGCAGCCCTCGTACGGTCAGGTCCCCGGCCAGGTCCCCGGCCAGTACCCGGGCCAGGTCCCGCCGCCCGCTCCGGCGCCCGCCCCCTACGGGCAGCAGCCGGGTTACGGCCAGGTCCCAGGCCAGGTCCCGGGCCAGGTCCCCGGCCAGCAGCCGCCCGCGTACGGTCAGCAGCCCGGCTATACCCCCCAGGCCGCCGCCCCCGTCGCAGCCGGCCTCGCCGCCGCGCTCCAGCCGTACAAGGAAGCCCCCACCGGCTCCCGCTGGACCCCGCAGAACCAGCAACTCATGCGCGTCGACCTCGCGATGGGCGGCCAGGCCGTCCTCGCCCGCCAGGGCAGCATGGTCCTGTACCAGGGCAAGGTCGACTTCAGCTACAAGGGCGCGGGCTTCGCCGGCCGCATCGTCGGCAATGCCACCGGCCAGGAGATGCAGCTCATGCGCTGCACCGGCCGCGGCCAGGTCTTCCTCGCCGAGAACGGCGCCCACCTGCACGCCATCGAGCTCCAGGGCGACGGGATCTGCGTTTCCGCCGAGGCCGTCCTCGCCTTCGACGAGTCGCTCCAGCACGAGGTCCGCCGGATCGAGGGCCACGGCATCCCCGGCGGCGCCCTGTTCACCATGCAGTTCCAGGGCACCGGCACGGTGATCGTCAAGACGCACGGCGTCCCGGTGGTCCTGCCCGTCACCCCGACCACCTTCGCGGACAGCAACGCCATCGTCGCGTGGTCCTCCGCCGCGCAGGTGGTCCTGTCCAGCCAGGTCCGGCTGCGGCGCAACGCCTACCCCGGCCACAGCGGGGAGACCGTGAACCTCCAGTTCCGCGGCGCTCCCGGCAACTTCATCGTCGTCCAGCCGTACGAGGTCTGAGGGAGCCCGACATGAACGCAATGAACCAGCAGCTCGCGGGCTACGCCCCGACCCCCGTCACGGCCCGCATGGAGAACCACGGCCGGGCCATGCTCAAGGTCGCCATGCAGAGCGGCCAGGACCTCTTCGCCCGCACCGGCTCGATGGTCGCCTACGAGGGCTTCGTGCAGTACGAGCCCAACCCGCCGGCCGTCCGCCAGATGGCCGCGCAGTGGGTCACCGGCGAAGGCGCACCGCTGATGAAGTGCACCGGCGACGGCCTGCTCTACCTCGCCGACTACGGCGCCGACGTCGTCGTCATCAACCTCAACAACGACTCGCTCTCCGTCAACGGCACCAACCTGCTCGCCTTCGACGCCCACCTCCAGTGGGGCGTCGAGCGGGTCAAGGGTCTCGCCAAGTTCGCCGGCCAGGGCCTGTTCAACGTGGAGATCGCGGGCACGGGCTGGGTGGCCCTGACCTCCCGCGGCACCCCGATCGTGGTCGACTGCGGCCGCGGCGAGGACGAGACGTACGTCGACCCGGACGCGCTCGTCGCCTGGTCGCCGAATCTCAAGGTCAAGGGCAAGCGCAGCTTCAAGGCCTCGTCGATGATCGGCCGGGGCAGCGGGGAGGCCTACCAGATGGCCTTCTCCGGCCAGGGCATCGTCGTCGTACAGCCCAGCGAGGACAGCACCGACCGGCTCCGGGTCCGGGGCTGAGGGGGAGCGGACACATCATGCAGAGCGCACTTTTCGCCCACGCCGAGGCGCAGTCCCAGGACCGGTACACCGTCCAGAACCCGCAGTTGCTGCGGGTCTCGCTGAGCGGCACCGACGACGTACTCGCCCGCAAGGGCGCGATGGTCGCCTACCAGGGGCTCATCGACTTCGACGGCGAATACCAGAGCACCGGCCAACGCAACGCCCGTCGCCGCACCGGCGAGGGCCTGGACCTCATGCGCTGCTCCGGGCAGGGCACGGTCTATCTGGCCAACCTGGCCCAGTACGTGCACGTGGTGGACGTGGAACAGGAAGGCCTGACTGTCGACAGCAGTTACGTCCTGGCCCTGGACTCCACCCTGCACACCGAGGTCATCGCGGTGGACAGCCAGTACGGAATCTCCGGTTCCGGCAAGTATCAGCTCAACATCACCGGTCGTGGCAAGGTCGCGCTGATGACCTCCGGGCAGCCGCTGATGATGCACGTCACGCCCGACAAGTACGTGAACGTCGACGCGGACGCCATCGTCGCCTGGTCGACCTCGCTCCGTGTGCAGATGCAGGCCCAGACGCACTCCAGCGGAGTGTGGCGGCGGCGCGGCAACACCGGCGAGGGCTGGGAGCTCAGCTTCCTCGGCACCGGCATCGCGCTGGTGCAGCCCAGCGAGGTGCTGCCGCCGCAGAACGCTCAGGTCGGACAGGGCGTCGCGGCGCAGTTCGGCATGGGCCAGCACGGCGCCCACGCGCAGAACCAGAACAACGCCTGGAACTGAGCGGCACCGGCACGGCGAAGGGGCGGCTCCGTCAGGGGCCGCCCCTTCGGCGTCGTACGCGCACCTGCGCTCAGCCGGCGAGCCGTGCCAAGGTCGCTTCCAGCAGCCGTACGACGGAGGTGTCGGCCACCGCCGCCACCTCCTGGTACGGGAACCACCGCAGGTCCAGGGACTCCTCGCTGATCTCCGCCACCGCGCCGGCCGGAGCCAGCGCCGCGTACTGCACGTCCAGGTGCCAGTTGCACGGCGCCGGGATCGGATGCCGGTCCAGGCGCACTGGGCCGCCGGGCAGCACGCTCAGCCCGGACGCGATGCCCGACTCCTCCCGGGCCTCGCGCAGCGCCGCCGCGACGAGGGTGTCGTCGCCGGGCTCGCAGTGCCCGCCCATCTGCAGCCACATGCCCAGCTTCTTGTGCAGGGTCAGCAGGACGCGCCCGCGTGCCGGGTCGATCACCAGCGCACTGGCGGTCACGTGCCCGGCCCCGCAGGGCTTGTAGACCCCGTCCGGATGGGCGGCGAGGTGCCCCAGGTAGACGTCGCGCAGCTCGGACTGGTCCTCGTAGCCCTTCAGGACGAGGACCGCGTCGTCGTACAGGCTCACTTCTTCTCTTCGCCCCCGCCGTCTCCCTGACCGCCCTGACCGCCCTGATCGCGCTGGTCACGCTTCTCGGCGGCCTCGCCGAGCATCTTGTCGATCTCGGAGAAGTCCAGCTGCTCGCGGTGCACGAAGCCGTCCGGGTCGTCCAGGTCGGAGGCCGTCGGCAGCATGTCCGGGTGCTCCCACAGCCCGTCGCGGCCGTCCACACCCCGCGCGTCGGTGAGCGAGGCCCACAGGCGTGAGGCGTCGCGCAGCCGGCGCGGGCGCAGCTCCAGGCCGATCAGCGTGGCGAAGGTCTGCTCCGCCGGGCCGCCCGAGGCGCGCCGCCGCCGCATCGTCTCGCGCATCGCGTCCGCCGAGGTCAGCCGGGGCTTGGCAGCCTCGTGCACCACGGCGTCGACCCAGCCCTCGACCAGCGCGAGCGCGGTCTCCAGGCGGGCCAGGGCGGCCTTCTGCTCGGGGGTGTCCTGCGGCTGGAACATGCCGCCCTGCAGCGCTTCCTGCAACTGCTCCGGATTCGACGGGTCCAGCTGGCCGACCACGTCCTCCAGCTTCGAGGTGTCGACCTTGATGCCGCGGGCGTAGCCCTCCACCGTGCCGAACAGGTGCGAGCGCAGCCACGGCACGTGCGCGAAGAGCCGGGCGTGGGCCGCCTCGCGCAGCGCCAGGTACAGCCGCACCTCGTCGGAGGGGACGCCCAGGTCCTTGCCGAAGCCCTCGATGTTCAGCGGCAGGAGCGCGGCCTTGCCGGCCGGGCCCAGCGGCAGCCCGATGTCGGTGGAGCCGACGACCTCGCCCGCGAGCACGCCCACGGCCTGGCCGATCTGCTGACCGAACATGGCCCCGCCCATGGAGCGCATCATGCCGAGCAGCGGGCCCGCCATGGCCTGCATCTCCTCGGGCAGGACGCTGCCCATGGCCGCGCCGACCCGCTCGGCGACCGGGTCCACGAGCTCCCTCCACACCGGAAGGGTCGCCTCGACCCACTCGGCGCGGCTCCACGCCACGGCCGTGGTGGCACCCGAGGGCAGTGACGTCACGCCGTCCAGCCAGTGGTCGGCGAGCCGCACGGCCTCCTCGACGGCGGACTTCTCGGCGATGCCGACGCTCGCGTCCTTCACGCCGTCCGACGTGCCTTGCGCGACGGTCTGGCGGGCGATGTCCTTGGCCATGTCCCAGTTCACGGGACCGCCCTCGTAACTGAGCATCTGACCGAGCTGCTGGAAGGCCGCACCGAGGTCGTTGGGGTTCATCGAACCGAACATCGCGGCGAACGGATTGTCCGCGCCGCCGAGGCCGCCCGCGCTGCCCGGCAGGCCCATGCCGGGGAACCCGAAGGGATTCGCGGGGCCGCCCTGGCCGCCCTGGTCGCCCTTCTTCTTGCCTTCGTCGCCGTTGTCCGGCTCCTCCGGCGGAAGGCCGAATCCGAATGGGGTGTCGCTCACGGGTTTCCTCGGCTCGTAGGGCCGCCGGCGGGAGCCGACGGGCAATGGTCCGACAACACCACCCAGCGTAGACACCAGAGCCGCATACGGGCTCGGTGCTCCGCCGGCTCCTGGGCTGCGGCAGGATGGACATCACCTGGTGGGTACGCGTCACGGCGCGTCCCTACTGAAGACAACCGCTGGAGACGCCCGGTGAGTTCCCCAGATCCGCACGCTTTGGACAAGCACAGCTCGGACAAGCACAGCTCGGACGAGCACGGTGACAGCGCCCCCGGCGTTCGCCAGCCGCGAAACACGGCCGGCCACCTGCGACGCAGCCCCGTGATCGCCGTGACCGGCGCCGCGTCGGGTGTCGGCGCCGCCCTGGTCAGCCGCCTGGCCGCCTCCGACGAGGTCAAGCAGGTCGTCGCCATCGACGAGCGACGGGGCGACTGCGCGACCGCGCAGTGGCACATCCTGGACGTACGGGACCCCGCGATCGCGGAGAAGTTGCGCGGCGCGGACGTCGTGGTCCACCTCGCCCTGGACCTCGATCTGGAGACGGACCCGGCCGCCCGTACGGCGTACAACGTGCGCGGGACGCAGACCGTCCTCACGGCGGCCGCCGCGGCCGGCGTGCACCGGGTCGTGCTCTGCACTTCGGCGATGGTCTACGGGGCCCTGCCGGACAACGACATCCCGCTGTCGGAGGACTCCGAGCTGCGGGCCACCGCCGAGGCGACCGGCGTCGGCGACCTGCTGGAGATCGAGCGCCTCGGCCGCCGGGCGCCCCGCGCCCACCCCGGCCTGAACGTCACCGTCATCCGCCCGGCGGTCCTGGTCGGCGGTACGGACACCGCCCTGACCCGGTACTTCGAGTCCCCGCGCCTGCTCGTGGTGGCGGGTTCCCGCCCGACGTGGCAGTTCTGCCATGTGGAGGACCTGGTCAGCGCCCTGGAGTACGCGGCCCTGGAAAAGGTCGAGGGCGAGCTGGCCGTGGGCTGCGAGGGGTGGCTGGAGCAGGAGGAGGTCGAGGAGCTGAGCGGTATCCGCCGGATGGAGCTCCCCTCGGCGGTCGCGCTGGGCGCGGCGGCCCGGCTGCACCGGATCGGCCTGACGCCCTCCCCGGCGGGCGACCTCGCGTACACGATGCACCCGTGGGTGGTCAGCGTGAGCGGGCTGCACGCGGCGGGCTGGCGGCCGCGCTGGACCAACGAGGAGGTGCTCGCCGAGCTCCTCCAGGAGGTCGCGGGCCGCCACACGGTCGCGGGCCGCCGGCTGGGTCGCAAGGACGCCGCGACGGCCGCGGGGGCGGCGGGCGCGACGGTGGCCCTGCTGGGCGCCGCCGCCGCGGTCCGCCGGGCGCGGAAGCGGCGCGGGATCTGACCGCCCGCCTGCGGCGCCGCTGCGCAAGCGGCCCCGGGCTGCGCCCGGGCTTCCGGGGCTCCGCCCCCGACCCCGCGCCTCAAACGCCGGCGGGGCTGGATTTGCCGGCGGGCAGGATCGGCCCGGGTTCTGTAGGAGGCTCCCAAGGGGGTGGGGCCGGCCCGGGTGAATCTGCTATTTCGCCATGTCAGTGGCTAGGGCACGATGGACGGTATGGCACCGCACTTCGATCACCCCGGCGAGCAGGCCGCTCAGGACCCGATCCGGCTGCTCGAGATCCGTGACACCCCGCTCTCGATCGACGAGGTCTTCCAGGCCGTCGGCGACGACGCGACCGGCGGGACGACGCTCTTCGTCGGCACGGTGCGCAACCACGACAGCGGGGCGGACGTCGATTCGCTCGGCTACTCCTGCCACCCGACGGCCGAGGCCGAGATGCGACGGGTCGCCGAGCGCGTCGTGGCGAAGTACCCGGTCCGCGCCCTGGCCGCCGTGCACCGCGTGGGCGACCTCGCCGTCGGCGACCTGGCGGTCGTCGTCGCCGTCTCCTGCCCGCACCGCGGCGAGGCCTTCGATGCCTGCCGGATGCTGATCGACGACCTCAAGCACGAGGTCCCGATCTGGAAGCACCAGACCTTCGCCGACGGCACGGAGGAATGGGTCGGGGCCTGCTGAACCCCCCGGTCGGGGAGCGGCCCCCGGATGGGGGTAACCTCGCACCCGTTCGGCCGCGCAACACGCCCTCGATTTGCGTAACCCCCCCACGGGCACGAGCGTTGAAGCCACCAACGATGCGTAATCCGGGGTAGGGAGGCACGCCCATGGCGTCTCTGGCGTGGTTGCTGATTCCGCTGTTCGCGGCGATCGGAGCGGGCATATGGGGGAGCTGGGCGGCACGCGACCGCACCCAAGGTGACATATCCGAGCTCGCCGGATACGCGCGCTTCCGTGAAGCCATGAGCAGTGCTGATCAGGTCAGGGTGCAGGTGAAGGCAGAGGCTCACTCCGGTTCCGACGCCGTCTGACGCCTCGCGTCGCGTCGGTCCCGTCCCGCCGTCCCGCCCTCGTCCCCGTTCCGCCCGTGAGATTCCCCTGAGAGTTCCGCCCGGGGTCCCGTACGGACCGGCCCCGGGGGCCGCCGGTCAAGGCCGTCCCGTACTGTCGGAACCATGCCACGCCGCACTGCGACGATGCTCGCTTCCACCCTGGTGCTGTTCGCGCTGCTCTGCGCAGGGGTGTTCATCAGGGTCCCGTACTCGGAGATGAGTCCCGGCCCGACCGTGAACACGCTCGGGGATTCGCGTGGCGAGCCCGTTCTCAGCATCACGGGTCGCAAGACGTACCCGACCAGCGGTCACCTCAACATGACGACGGTCCGCGTCACGGGCGCGGACTACGACATGAACCTGCTGGAAGCGGTGTACGGGTGGCTGGCCGGCGACAACATCGTCGTCCCGCACGAGAACCTCTACCCGAACGGCAAGACGGACGCGGAGTCCACCCAGGAGAACGCCGAGGAGTTCAGCCACTCGCAGCAGAGCGCCAAGGTGGCGGCCCTGAAGCAGCTCGGCATCCCGGTCAGTGCCCGGGTGATCGTCTCCTCCGTCGTCAAGGCGAGCCCCGCCGAAGGCCGGCTGCACGCCGGTGACGTGATCAAGGCCGTGGACGGCACCCCCGTCACCGCCCCCGAGGACGTCGCCAAGCTCGTCACCAAGCACAAGCCCGGCGAGACGGTCGAGTTCACCGTCGTGCCCGCCGCGGAGGCGGCCGAGGCGGCGAAGGCGAACCGCGAGCCCACCGGTGCGACGAAGGTGTCGATCACCGCGGGCAAGGCGGAGGGCGACGGACACGCGATCGTCGGCATCCGGGCGGGCACCGACTACACCTTCCCCTTCACGATCGACATCAAGCTCGCCGACGTCGGCGGCCCGAGCGCCGGTCTGATGTTCGCCCTCGGCATCGTCGACAAGCTCACCCCGCAGGACCTGACCGGCGGGAAGTTCGTCGCGGGCACCGGCACCATCGACGAAGCGGGCAAGGTCGGCCCGATCGGCGGCATCCAGATGAAGACCATCGGAGCGCGCCAGGCCGGCGCCCAGTACTTCCTGACGCCCGCCGACAACTGCGCTGCCGCGTCCGTCGACGTGCCCGCCGGGCTGACCCTGGTGAAGGTATCCACCATCGAAGACGCCACGAAGTCACTGGAGAAGATCAGCAAGGGGGACACGGCCGGGCTGCCGCAGTGCGGCGCCAAGCCCTGACCGGTCCGCCCAGCAAAGCGGCCTGAAGCCGCCTGAAGCAGCCTGAAACGGCCCGGAGCGCCCCGAAGCGGCCTACGAGAAGGTCGCGGCCAGCGCCTCCGCCAGCCCGGGCACCAGGTTCCCGCCGGTCAGGACCTCGGTCGAGGAGTCCTTCTCGCGCAGCCGTACGGCCGACTCGCGCGAGCCGTCGCGCAGTACGGCCACGGTCAGGCGCACCTCCTGCCGCTCCGGGTGTCCCGCGACCCACTTCGCCAGCTGCTTGTCGCTCAGCCCCTCCGGTACGGAGGCCTCCGCGGACGGCGGCAGCATCAGCCGCTCCACCGTCAGCGCACAGCCGACGACGGCGTCGGGCCAGGCGATGGTGCCCAGGAACTTGTCGAGAGGGGTCCCGGCCGGGACCTCGTCCTGCTCGATGGGGGTGAGGGAGCTCTTGCCGGCGTCGTCCTGGTCGAGGCCGAGCTGGGAGGCGAGGCGCGGCTCCTGCTTCTTGAGCCGGGCGGTGTCGACGAGCGCGAAGAGCCGCGCGGGCTTGTCCCAGCCGAGGCCGGCCGCGTACTCGTCGATCTCGAGGCAGGCACGGGTCAGCGGGCTGGCCGCCATGGGAGTGCCGGGGGAAGGTGAAAGGTTGGACATGGGAAACATCCTGCCTCCTTTCCGCCGGATACCGGGAACTGACTAAAGCCTCAGTAAGTTGCATGAGTGGGCTCTACGATCGGGGGCCCGTTCATTACCAGACTCAGCGACTTTCGAGGTGCGCACCTTGGCTTTCCAGATGCCGGACCGCGGCGGAGGCCCTTCCGGGCCACGGATGAGAGTCGGCCGCCCGTCCCGGCGAGCCCGCACTCTCCTCATGACCTTGGGCGTGCTGGCCGTCCTGGCCATGCTCTTCATCATGTTCGCGGGGTTCTGGACGGACTGGCTCTGGTTCCGCTCCGTGAAGTACTCCACCGTCTTCACCACCACCCTGTGGACCAAGATCGGCCTCTTCGCCGTCTTCGGCCTGCTGATGGCCGGTGCCGTCGGCTTCAACATCTGGCTGGCGTACCGGCTGCGGCCGCCGCTCAGCGCGATGTCGATGGAGCAGCAGAGCCTCGACCGCTACCGGATGAGCATCGCCCCGTACAAGAAGTGGCTGCTCCTGGGCATCGCCGTGCTCGTCGGCCTGATCGCGGGCGCCTCGGCGGCCGGCCAGTGGAAGACCTGGCTCATGTACGTGAACGGGGTGACCTTCGGTACGAAGGACCCGCAGTTCCACATGGACGTGTCCTTCTACACCTTCGACCTGCCCTGGTACCGCTTCCTGCTCGGCTTCGGCTTCGCCGCCGTCGTGCTGTCGGTGATCGCCGCGGCCGTCGTGCACTACCTGTACGGCGGACTGCGCGTGACGAGCCCGGGCGCCCGGGCCACCGCCGCCGCGACCGGCCACCTGTCGGTGCTGCTCGGCCTCTTCGTCACGCTCAAGGCGCTCGCGTACTGGCTCGACCGGTACGGCCTGGCCGTGAAGTCCAGTGACTTCAAGGCCGCGGACAACTGGACGGGCCTGCGGTACGTCGACGCGAACGCCTACCTGCCGGCGAAGACCATCCTCGTCGCCATCGCCGCGATCTGCGCCGTGCTCTTCTTCGCGACGCTGTGGCGCCGCACCTGGCAGCTGCCGGTCATCGGCTTCGGTCTGATGGTGCTCTCGGCGATCCTGATCGGCGGGCTCTACCCGGCGATCGTGCAGAAGTTCCAGGTCCAGCCGAACGAGCAGGCCAAGGAATCCCCGTACGTCCAGAAGAACATCAAGGCCACGCGCGACGCCTACGGGATCGCCGGCTCCCAGGTCACGGACTACGCGGGCGTGCCGAATCCGAAGACGGACAAGACGGTCCTGCGCCAGCAGGCCGACACGACCGCCAGCGTCCGGATCCTCGACCCGAACATCGTCTCGCCCGCCTTCCAGCAGCTCCAGCAGGTCAAGGGCTACTACGCCTTCCCGTCCACGCTCGCCGTGGACCGGTACAGCGGCCAGGACACGGTCATCGGGCTGCGCGAGCTGAACATCGGCGGCATCCCGAAGAACAATTGGATCAACGACCACTTCAAGTACACGCACGGCTACGGCGTGGTCGCGGCCAAGGGCACCACCGTCGGCGACCAGGGCGCCCCGGACTTCACCCAGTCCGACCTCCCCTCCAAGGGCATGTTCGGCACGGACTTCGAGCAGCGCATCTACTACGGCGAGCAGACGAAGCAGTACTCGATCGTCGGCGGGCCGCAGAAGGAGCTCGACTACTCCGACGACAAGGGCGAGAAGGAGACCAGCTACAAGGGCGACTCCGGCGTCAACCTCGACAACCCGGTCAACCGGGCCGCCTACGCGCTCACCTTCAGCGAGCCGCAGATCCTCTACTCGGGGGCCATCGGCGAGGGTTCGCGGATCCTCTACAACCGCACGCCGAAGGACCGCGTCGAGGCCGTCGCCCCGTGGCTGACCATCGACGGCGCGCCCTACCCGGCCGTCATCGGCAAGCGGGTCGTCTGGATCGTCGACGCGTACACGACCACCAACGGCTACCCGTACGCCTCGCGCACCACGCTGGGCCAGAGCACCGCGGACTCGCTGACCAACAGCCAGCGCGCGGTGGTGGCGCAGGAGAACCAGGTCAACTACATCCGCAACTCGGTGAAGGCCACCGTCGACGCGTATGACGGCACGGTCACCCTGTACCAGTGGGACGCCGAGGACCCGGTCCTGAAGACCTGGATGAAGGCGTTCCCGGGCACGGTGAAGTCCAAGAGCGAGATCTCCAAGCCGCTCATGGACCACCTGCGCTACCCGCAGGACCTCTTCAAGGTCCAGCGCGAGCTGCTGACCCGCTACCACGTCACCGACCCGCAGACCTTCCTCAGCGGCAGTGAGGCGTGGGCGGTCCCGGACGACCCGACGACCAAGGCGGGCACGGCGGTTCCGCCGTACTACCTGTCGATGAAGATGCCGGGCCAGAAGGAGAAGGACCAGGTCTTCTCGCTCACCTCGACGTTCACGCCGAACGGGCGGCCCAACCTGAGTGCCTTCATGGCGGTCAACGCGGACCCTGGCTCCCCGGACTACGGCAAGATCAGAGTCCTGAAGATGCCGACCAGCAAGCCGCCGGACGGCCCGAGCCAGGTGCAGAGCAAGTTCCAGTCCGAACCGAAGATCGCCGAGTCCATCCGCCTGCTGCGCGGTGGTGACTCGGAGATCGAGTACGGGAACCTGCTCGCGGTCCCGCTCGACGACGGGATGCTCTACGTCGAGCCGGTGTACGTCCGGAGCTCCGGTCTCAAGTACCCGCTGCTGCGCAAGGTGCTGGTGACCTACGGAGGCCAGACCGCCTTCGAGGACACGCTGGAGAAGGCGCTGAACGTGGTCTTCGGGGCGGAGGCCCCGACCACGCCGGTGCCCCCGACCCAGCCGCCGGGCGACGGCACCACCCCGCCGCCCACCGCCCAGGACCCGACGGTCAGGGCGGCCCTCGCCGACGCGCAGAAGGCCGTCGAGGATGCCGAGAAGGCCAGGCAGGCCGGCGACTGGGCGGCCTTCGGCAAGGCCCAGGAGGAGATCAAGGCGGCGCTGAAGCGGGCGATCGACGCGGAGGCGAAGCTGACCGCTCCCCAGCCGGGCGGCTGACGATCATGGGTAAAGGCTCCGTCCCGCGTCGTGATACTGTGGTTTCACCGACGCGGGGTGGAGCAGCTCGGTAGCTCGCTGGGCTCATAACCCAGAGGTCGCAGGTTCAAATCCTGTCCCCGCTACTGAAGATGAAGGCCCGGATCCATGGGATCCGGGCCTTCGTCATGCCCGGGACGGACACGAGGTAGCTGGGGCGGGTGAGTTGTCGGTGGAGCGTGTTTGACTTACCCCACTGTGGGCATGTCGACAAAACGCTGTAGTGACCTCACTGACTGCGACATACCAGGTGTACGCGGGTAGCAGGTGATGCGACGATGGGATTTATGGGGGACAGGTCAACTCTGCTGGAGACAGGGCGGTTTGTGAGGGCGGAGGCGGAATCGGGCACGGAGGCCAAGGGGGCGGCGCCGGTCGCCGCCGCGCAGACCGCATTGACCGATGCGGACTTCTTGGACAAGCACAGCACGGAGGACGTGTTCGCCGAGACCGACGCGGCGAGCGACGCCGAGCTGGAAGCCCGGCACCGGGTGGCCGCCGACAAGGGCGACCCGGGCGCCATGAGCGTGCTCGGCGCGCTGCTGCTGCGCCGCGGTGACCTGGACGGGGCCGAGCCGTACCTGCGGGGGGCCACCGCCGAGGGGGACCGCGCCGCCGCGAACAACCTCGGCGTGCTGCTGCACCAGCGGGGCTACCCCGAGGACGCCGCGGGCTGGTGGCGGGTCGCCGCCGTCGCCGGATCGGCGCCGGCCGCGCACGCCCTGGGCCGGCACTTCCGTGAGCGCGGGGACGAGCCCGCCGCCGAGTACTGGCTGCGGCAGGCGGCGGAGTCCGGCCACGCGCTGGGTGCGTACGGGCTGGCCGACCTGCTGGAGCACCGCGGGGACAAGGGTGTGGAGCGGTGGTTCCGCGCTGCCGCCGAACAGGGGCACCGCGAAGCCGCGTACCGGCTGGCGAGGCACCTGCGCAAGGGCGATCCCGCCGAAGCGGAGCAGTGGTACCGGCAGGCCGCGGCGCGCGGGCACCGCCGCGCCGCACTGCACCTGGGCGCGCTGCTGGAGGCGCGCGGGGAGCTCAAGGAGGCCGGGCGCTGGTACCTGACCTCCGCCAAGCAGGGGGAGGCGCGCGCCGCGTGCGCCCTCGGCTTCCTGCTGCGCGACGCCGGCGACGAGGACAGCGCGGCCGCGTGGTGGCACCGGGCCGCACAGGACGGCGACGGCAACGCCGCGAACGCGCTGGGCGCGCTGCACGCCGCGCGCGGCGAGACCCAGACCGCGGAGCGCTGGTACCGGACCGCCATGGACGCGGGCGATCAAAACGGGGCGTACAACCTTGCTCTGCTGTGCGTCGCACAGGATCGGACCGCGCAGGCCGAGCAGTGGTACCGCCGGGCGGCCTACGCCGGGCACCGCGAGGCGGCCAACGCGCTGGCCATCATGCTGCTGCAGGTCGGGGACGCGGCGGGAGCGGAGCCGTGGTTCTCGAAGGCGGCGGAGGCGGGCAGCGTGGACGCCGCGTTCAACCTCGGGATCCTGTTCGCCAGCCGGGACGAGGACCGCACGGCGCTGAAGTGGTACGAGCGGGCCGCGTCGGCCGGCCACACCGATGCGGCGCTCCAGGTCGGGATCGCGCTGGTGCGGGACGGTGAGGAGCGGGCGGCCGAGCGGCACCTGCGCTGCGCGGCGGGCGGCGGCAGCGCGGAGGCGGCCTTCCGGCTGGCCGCGCTGCTCGAGTCGCTGGCTCCGCCCCCGGAGCCGGTGGCCCTGGGCGAGCCGGTGGGCAGCGCCCCGCGCACCGAGAGCGAGGAGTGGTACGAGCGGGCCGCCGAGCTGGGGCACCGCCGGGCCCAGGTGCGGGTCGGCATGCTGGCAGCCGCCCGCGGTGACCTGGCGGTCGCCGCTCGGTGGTACCGGGAGGCGGCCGAGGCCGGGTCCCGGAACGGAGCGTTCAACCTGGGGCTGCTGCTGGCCCGCGAGGGGAGCGAGCCGGAGGCCGCGCTGTGGTGGACCCGGGCGGCGGTGGCGGGGCACGGGCGTGCCGCGCTGCGGCTGGGGCTGCTGGCGGCTCGCCACGGGGACCTGGCGGAGGGGCAGAAGTGGTGCGTGCGGGCCATGGAGCTGGGGCCGGCGGAGGTTTCGGAGCGGGCGGGCAGGCTGCGCGAAGCGCTGGCGGAGGAGCTGTCGGCGTGACCCTGGCCGGAGGCTCTGCGGTGCCGGGTGCGTGCGGCGCCGATGCCGGGTGCGGCGCCGTTGCCGGGGGCGCTGCCCCCGGACCCCCGCGCCTCAAACGCCGGCGGGGCTGAAAGAGCGCCTCAAGCGCCGGCGGGGCTGGATGGTCCCGGCGGGGCTGGATGTGCCGGTTAACCGATTTGCATCTGCCGGGGGGTCTCACGTAACGTTGGGTTTACCGACGCGGGGTGGAGCAGCTCGGTAGCTCGCTGGGCTCATAACCCAGAGGTCGCAGGTTCAAATCCTGTCCCCGCTACTGAAGACTCAGGGCCCGGATCCCATGGATCCGGGCCCTGAGTCGTTTTCGTATGCCAAGGGCCCGAACCCCGTGGGGTCGGGCCCTCGCGCTGTGGCTCAGGCGCCCGCGCAGTTCGGGCAGACGCCGCGGTACGTCACTTCCACCGCCGACACGACGAAGCCGAAGCGCTCCGTGTCCGGCAGGTCGGCCAGCGGGTTGCCCGCCGGGTGGACGTCGCGGATCGCTCCGCACTGGGCGCAGACCAGGTGCTGGTGGGGCCGGTGGGCGTTCGGGTCGTACCGCTTGGCGCGGCGGTCCGTGGAGACTTCCAGGACTTCGCCCAGGGTGACGAGCTCGCCCAGCGTGTTGTAGACGGTCGCGCGGGAGATCTCGGGCAGTTTCGCCACGGCGCGCGCGTGTACCTCGTCGGCCGTCAGGTGCACGTGGTCACCGTCGAGCACCTCGGCCACGACACGCCGCTGCGCCGTCATGCGCCAGCCGCGTCCGCGAAGTCGTTCCAGCAGGTCACTCATGGACACCAGCCTAACAGCGAGGCGATCCGGTGTAACTCCCGAACCGGTGCGGACTTGGATGCTTGCTTGACTTAGACAAAGTCCATTGTAGGATCGGTTACGGCAAACGCCAAGGACAGGACATGCAGGTATGACGCAGGAGGCGCACGTGACGCAGGGACCGCTCACCACGGAGGCTGGGGCTCCGGTCGCCGACAACCAGAACAGCGAGACGGCTGGCGTCGGCGGTCCCGTTCTGGTCCAGGACCAGCTGCTGCTCGAAAAGCTCGCGCGCTTCAACCGCGAGCGCATCCCGGAGCGCGTGGTGCACGCCCGCGGCGCCGGAGCGTACGGCACCTTCACGCTGACCCGTGACGTCTCGCAGTGGACCCGGGCCGCGTTCCTTTCCGAGGTCGGCAAGCAGACCGAAACGTTCCTGCGCTTCTCCACCGTCGCTGGCAACCTCGGTTCCGCCGACTCGGTGCGCGACCCCCGCGGCTGGGCGCTGAAGTTCTACACCGAAGAGGGCAACTACGACCTCGTCGGCAACAACACCCCGGTGTTCTTCATCAAGGACGCCATCAAGTTCCCCGACTTCATCCACACCCAGAAGCGCGACCCGTACACGGGCTCGCAGGAGGCGGACAACGTCTGGGACTTCTGGGGTCTGTCGCCCGAGTCCACCCACCAGGTGACCTGGCTGTTCGGTGACCGAGGCATCCCGGCGTCCTACCGCCACATGAACGGCTACGGCTCGCACACGTTCCAGTGGAACAACGAGGCCGGCGAGGTCTTCTGGGTCAAGTACCACTTCAAGACCGACCAGGGCATCAAGAACCTCACGCAGGCCGAGGCCAACAAGCTCGCCGGTGAGGACCCCGACTCCCACCAGCGCGACCTGCGCGAGGCCATCGAGCGCGGCGACTTCCCGTCCTGGACCGTGCAGGTCCAGATCATGCCGGCGGCCGAGGCGGCCGACTACCGCTTCAACCCGTTCGACCTCACCAAGGTGTGGCCGCACGAGGACTACCCGCCGATCGAGATCGGCAAGCTGGAGCTCAACCGCAACCCGGAGAACGTCTTCGCCGAGGTCGAGCAGTCGATCTTCTCCCCGGCGCACTTCGTCCCCGGCATCGGTCCCTCCCCGGACAAGATGCTCCAGGGCCGCCTCTTCGGCTACGGCGACGCCCACCGCTACCGCGTCGGCATCAACGCCGACCACCTGCCGGTCAACCGCCCGCACGCCACCGAGGCGCGCACCAACTCCCGCGACGGCTACCTGTACGACGGCCGTCACAAGGGCGCGAAGAACTACGAGCCCAACAGCTTCGGCGGCCCGCACCAGACCGACCGTCCGCTGTGGCAGCCCGTCGCGCTGACCGGCGCCACCGGCAACCACGCCGCGCCGGTCCACCGCGAGGACAACGACTTCGTCCAGGCGGGCAACCTCTACCGCCTGTACTCCGAGGACGAGAAGTCCCGTCTGATCGAGAACCTGTCCGGCTTCATCGCCAAGGTCTCCCGTGACGACATCGTCGAGCGTGCGATCAACAACTTCCGCCAGGCGGACGGTGACTTCGGCAAGCGGCTGGAAGCCGCGGTCCAGGCCCTTCGCGGCTGAACAGACCGCTTGTCGTAGCAGGACGCCGGGCCGGAACCCTCCTCGGAGGCTTCCGGCCCGGCGTCGTTTGCGATCGGTGGCGCCTACGCGGAGACCGTGCGCCGCGCCGGCACCCAGCAGCGGATGACGTCGCGGACGGACACGATGCCCACCGGGCCGCCGTGCTCCAGCACGATCAGATGCCGGAAGCCGCCGTGGACCATCGCCTCGGCGGCGTCCTGCACGGTGGCGTCGGGGGTGCAGAACACGACGTTGTTGGTGGTGTGCTCGCCCACGGACTCCTGGTCGGGATCGTGGCCCGCGCCGATCGAGTTGAGGATGTCGCGCTCGGTCAGGATGCCGATTCCGCTGTGGTCGGGGTCGAGGACGACGGCCGCGCCGACGCGTCGGCCGGACATCAGGCAGGCCGCCTGCCGGAGGGTGTGTGCGGGTCCGAGGGTGAGTATCACGGTGCTCATGGCGTCACGGACGAGCATGTAGAGAGCCACCTCCTGGGTGAGTCCCTCCGCTCGGGTGTGGTGCGCCCGGAGGATCCTAGAGAAAGGATTCACAAGCGCACAAGCGGAGGATTCTCAGATTCCCACGGACACGCACCGCCAACAAGGGCGCACGCGCGGCGAGATGCTCAGGCGCGCGGGCGCAGCAGCTCCAGCATCTCCTCGTGGAGCAGACCGTTCGAGGCCGCCGCGTTCCCGCCGTGCACGCCGTCCACCCCGTCCAGGCTGGTGAAGCGGCCGCCGGCCTCCTGGACGACCACCGCGATGGCCGCCATGTCCCACAGGTTCAGCTCCGGCTCGGCGCACAGGTCCAGCGAGCCCTCGGCGACCATCATGTACGGCCAGAAGTCCCCGTAGCCGCGGGTACGCCAGCACGCGCGGGTCAGGTCCAGGAACCCGGCGAGCCGGCCCTGCTCCTCCCAGCCGCTCAGCGAGGAGTACGCGAACGAGGCGTCGCCCAGATCGCTCACCTGGGACACGCCGATCGGGGTGGGCTCGCCGAGCGCGCCGCCCGCGTACGCGCCCCCGCCCTGCGACGCCCACCAGCGGCGGCCCAGCGCCGGCGCGGAGACCACGCCCACCACCGGGCGGAAGACGCCGTCGGCGCCCTCGGCCATCAGGGAGATCAGCGTCGCCCAGACGGGGACCCCGCGCACGTAGTTCTTCGTACCGTCGATCGGGTCCACGACCCAGCGGCGCGGACCGCTGCCCTTCAGGCCGTATTCCTCGCCCAGGATCGCGTCCTCGGGCCGCGCGGCCGCGATGCCGGCCCGGATGACCTCCTCGGCGGCCTTGTCCGCCTCGCTCACCGGGGTCATGTCCGGCTTCGTCTCGACCTTCAGGTCGAGCGCACGGAACCGCTCCATCGTGGTGGCGTCCGCCGCGTCGGCGAGCTCCAGGGCAAGGCGCAGGTCATCGTCATACTCGGGCATGCCCGAACAGTATCGAGACTCCCGCACCCCGACCAACGAGGTCCACAGTGCGGCCGGACCTCCCCTTGACAGGGGACGCGCCCTTGACAGGATCTGTCGACCCGTCAACTCTGGCCGCAGAGCCAGACGGGGAGGCGAAGATGCCGGCAGCCCGGGAGTCCTTGCTGGAGGCGGCGGGAGCGGCGCTCTCGGCGCGCCCCTGGCCGTCCGTGCGGATGGTCGACGTGGCCGCCGCCGCCGGGGTGTCCCGGCAGACCCTCTACAACGAGTTCGGCGGCAAGGCGGGCCTGGGCCGCGCCCTGGTCCGGCGGGAGGCCGACCGGTACCTCGACGGAGTGGACCGGGCCCTGGCCACCCCGGCCCGGCCCCCCGAGCGGCTCGCCGCGGTCGCCGAGTGGACCGTACGGGCGGCCCGCGCCCGTCCCCTCGTACGGGCCCTGCTCACCGGCAGCTGGGACGCGGGCCTGCCGACCGCGGGCGGCAGGGCGCCCGGGCCCGGTGAGCTGGCCCGGGCCGTCCGGGACCGGGCGGCCGCCGCGCTCACACCGGGGGAGGATCCGCAGCGGTGCGAGCTCGCCGTACGCCTCGCCCTCTCCTACGTGATCGCCCCCGGGGAGGAGCCGGGCGCGGACGAGCTGCTGCGACTGCTCAGGCCGCTCAGTGCCCCGACCCGGACAGCTGGAGCCCGATGACCCCCAGGATGACCAGGGAGATCGAGATGAGCTTGAGGGTGGAGACCAGGTCACCGAGGAAGACCATGCCGTAGATCGCCGTCCCGGCCGCCCCGATGCCCGTCCACACCGCGTACGCCGGGCCCACGTCCAGCTTCTTGAGCGCCAGCGTCAGCAGACCGAAGCTGCCGAGCGCGAAGATCGCGAAGGCGACGGTCGGCCACAGCCGGGTGAATCCGTGGGAAAGCTTCAGGCAGACCGCGAAACCGGTCTCCAGGAGTCCCGCGACCACGACCAGCAGCCACGCCATGTCGAATGCCTCCCCGCCTCACGTGACGTCGCGTCACTTGGTGGGATTATGCATTTACCAGCCACCGCCGGTGGCAAACCCCGCCGGGCGACCGGGCGCGGATCAGTCGCCTTCGCGACGCTCCCGCGTTTCCAGCAGCCGCCGCAGCGAATACAGCCGCGCCGGGTCCGCGTGGCCGTCTTCCACCCACTTGTCGAGGGCGCAGTCCGGCTCGTCGTGGCTGCACGCGCGCGGGCACTCCTCCGTACCCGGCACCAGGTCCGGGAAAGCCAGGATCACCCGGGAGGGGTCCACGTGGTGCAGGCCGAAGGAACGCACGCCCGGGGTGTCGATGACCCAGCCCTCCATCCCGGGCAGCGGCAGCGCCAGCGCCGAGGTGGTGGTGTGCCGGCCGCGCCCGGTGACCGCGTTGACCACCCCGGTCGCCCGCTTGCGGTCCGGCGCCACCAGGGAGTTGACCAGGGTGGTCTTGCCGACGCCCGAGTGCCCCACGAAGGCGGTGATCCGGCCCTCCAGGCGCTCGCGCACCTTGGCGGCCGCGTCGCCGGTCGCGAGCTCCTCGCGATTGGTCACCACGTAGTTCAGGCCGAGCGTCGAGTAGATCTCCAGGATCTTGTCCGCGGAGGTCAGGTCGGACTTGGTGAGCACCAGCAGCGGCTCCAGCCCGGCGTCGTACGCCGCCACCAGGCAGCGGTCGATCATCCGGGGCCGCGGCTCCGGGTCGGCCAGGGCCGTGACGATGGCCAGCTGGTCGGCGTTGGCGACCACCACCCGCTCGTACGGGTCGTCGTCGTCGGCGGTGCGCCGCAGGACGGACTTGCGCTCCTCGATCCGCACGATCCGGGCCAGGGTGTCCTTCTTGCCGGACAGGTCACCGACGATCCAGACCCGGTCACCGACCACCGCCGCCTTGCGGCCCAGCTCCCTGGACTTCATCGCAAGGATGGTGCGGTCCTCGACCAGGCAGGTCAGCCGACCGCGGTCGACCGTCAGGACGAAGCCTTCGGAGGCGTCCTCGTGCTTGGGGCGGATGCTCGTCCGCGGCCGGTTGCCCTTGGGGTTGGGGCGCTGGCGGATGTCGTCCTCGTCGGTGTGCTTGCCGTACCTGCGCATGACGGTCCCTACGCTCCCGCACCCGCTCCGGACGCCCCGGGGCCACCGCCATCGCCCGCATCACCGGCATCACGGGCATCCCCCGCATCACCGGCGAGCATGTCCGTCCACATCGCCGGGAAGTCCGGCAGGGTCTTCGCGGTCGTCGCCACGTTCTCGATCCGTACCCCCTCCACCGCCAGGCCGATCACCGCGCCCGCGGTGGCCATCCGGTGGTCGTCGTACGTGTGGAACACGCCGCCGTGCATCCGGCGCGGCCGGATGCGCAGGCCGTCCTCGGTCTCGGTGACGTCGCCGCCGAGCGCGTTGATCTCCTTGGTCAGCGCCGCCAGCCGGTCCGTCTCGTGCAGCCGCAGGTGGGCGACCCCGCGCAGCACCGACTCGGAGTCGGCCAGGGCCGCCACCGCCGCGATGCCCGGGGTGAGCTCGCCGACCTCGCCCAGGTCCACGTCGATGCCGTGGATCTTGCCCGTCCCGGTGAAGACCAGGCCCGCGTCGGTCAGCTCGCAGGAACCGCCCATCTCCGTGAAGATCCGGCGCAGGGCGTCACCGGGCTGCGTGGTGCGGCGCGGCCAGTCCGGGATGGTGACCGTGCCGCCGGTGATGAGGGCAGCCGCCAGGAAGGGCTGCGCGTTGGAGAGGTCCGGCTCCACCACCATGTCGCGGCCCAGCAGTGCGCCGGGGGCCACCCGCCACACGTTCTTCTCGCCGCCGGCCTCGGGGGTGTCGACCTGGGCGCCCGCCGCGCGCAGCATCTCCACGGTCATCCGGATGTGCGGCATCGACGGCAGGTTGGTGCCCACGTGCCGGACCTCGACGCCCTGGTTGAAGCGCGGGGCGGAGAGCAGCAGCGCGGAGACGAACTGCGAGGAGTTGGTGGCGTCGATCTCGACCGTGCCGCCCTCCAGGGCCCCGCCGCCCTGGACGGTCATGGGCAGGGCGCCCCGGCCGTCGTCGTCGATCCGGGCGCCGAGGGTGCGCAGGGCGCTGATGACCTGGCCGAGCGGTCGCTCGTAGGAGCGCGGGTCGCCGTCGAAGCGGATGTCGCCGTCGGCGAGGGTGGCGACCGGCGGCAGGAAGCGCATGACCGTACCCGCGTTGCCGACGTCCACGGTCGTCGGGCCGTGCAGGGCCGCCGGGATGATCCGCCAGGCCTCGCCGCCCACCGCGGCGCTGGTGGAACGGGCGGAGCTGGACGAGACGGTCTCCTCGATGCCGACGCCCATCGCGCGCAGCGCGTCGGACATCAGCTGGGAGTCGCGCGAGCGCAGCGGCCGGCGCACCCAGCCGGGCTCGGCGGCGAGCGCGGCCAGCACGAGGGCCCGGTTGGTGACCGACTTGGACCCGGGCACGGTGACGGTGGCGTGGACGGCTGCGTCGGCAATCGGGGCGGGCCAGAGGGCGGGGAGCGCGGGGGTCTCGGTCATGGCCACCACTTTAGTGGCTTCCTCCGGCGCCAGATCTTGATCGCCGCCCGGTCTCAGAGGGCGGTCACAGGCCGAGCAGCCAGCGGCCGCCGCCGACCAGCGAGCACAGCGCGACGACGTGGAAGAAGAGCAGCCACACCACGGGATGCAAGTGCGTGAGCCGTCCCAGCTGGTCGGCATCGGAATCCGGCGCCCTGCCGTTCCTGCGCTTGGCCCCCAGCTCGAACACCGGACGGACCCCGCCGAGCACCAGGAACCACACCACCAGGTACGCGAAGGCGGCCTGCACCTCGGCCGGGGTCAGCCAGGACACCAGCAGGAACGTCCCGCCGGTCAGCACCACCGTCAGCGCCCCGTACGCGTTCCGGATCATCACCAGCATCACCAGCAGCAGGGCGGTGGCCGCCCACAGCAGCAGCGTGATCCGGTGCGCGGACAGCAGCGCCGCCCCGCCGAGCCCGAGCAGCGAGGGCGCCGTGTACCCGCCGGCGGCCGTCACGATCATGCCGAGCCCGGTCGGCCGGCCCCGGCTGACGGTGACCCCGCTCGTGTCGGAGTGCAGGCGTATTCCGCTCAGCCGCCGCCCGGTCAGCAGCGCCAGCAGGCCGTGCCCGCCCTCGTGGGCGATGGTGATGGCGTTGCGCGTCAGCCGCCACAGCGGGCGGGGTCCTACGGCGGCCAGCGCGACCAGGCCGGTCACGATCACCAGCCACGGTTCGGGCGGGGTCTGTATGCCCGTGAGCCGGTCCCACAGGCCGGCCGTGGTGCTGCTGTCCATGAGGTGGCGGACTCCTTGCGGTGGTCATCGGGTGGCATGGCAGTGTGACAGCCATGTGCGGACGGTATGCGGCGAGTCGTAGGCCCGAGGACCTCGTGGAGGCCTTCGGCATCGAGAGGTGGGAGCCGGAGGAGGCCCTGGCCCCCGACTGGAACGTGGCGCCGACGAAGGAGGTCCACGTGGTCCTCGACCGTCCCCTGAAAGACGCCTCGCACCCCCGTCCGGTTCGCCAGCTGCGGGTCCTGAAGTGGGGGCTGGTCCCCTCCTGGGCGCAGAACCCCGACGGAGCCGCCCGGATGATCAACGCCCGGTCGGAGACCCTGCACGAGAAGCCGTCCTTCCGCCGCCCCTTCGCGCAGCGCCGCTGCATCATCCCCGCCGACGGCTACTACGAGTGGGTCACCGCCCACGACGAGCGGCAGCTGGAGGTGGAGGGGAAGCGGAAACGGGCCCGCAAGCAGCCCTACTTCGTGCTCCCCGCCGACGGCTCCGTCTTCGCCATGGCCGGGATATACGAGTTCTGGCGCGACCGGACCCTGCCCGACGAGCACCCGCTCGCCTGGTGGGTCACCTGCTCGGTCATCACCACGGAGGCCGAGACCGGACCCCTGGGCGTGGCCCCGGCCGAGGGGCCGCGCTCGCTCTCCGACATCCACCCGCGGATGCCGCTGATGCTGACCCCGGACCGCTGGGACGCCTGGCTGGATCCCGCGAACACCGACACCGAGGGCTCGCTGCGGGAACTGCTGACCCCGCCGCCGGGCGGGCTGATGCGGGCCCACCCGGTGTCCACCGCCGTGAGCAACGTCCGGAACAACGGACCGGAGCTGCTGGAGGAACTCGCCGCGCCGGAGGAAGGCACCCTCTTCTAGGCCCTGTCCGGGGCCCGGCGGGCAGGATGGGGCGCATGAGCACCCGTACCGAGAGCGTCGACACCCCGGCGGGCGAGGCCCGCGTCACCTGGCACACCGCCCGAAAGGCGAAGCTCGTGCTCGCCGTGAGCCACGGCGCCGGCGGCGGCATCGAGGCCCGGGACCTCCAGGCGCTGGCCGCCGCCCTGCCCGCCCGCGGGATCACGGTGGCCCTGGTCGAACAGCCCTGGCGGGTCGCGGGGAAGAAGGTCGCCGCCGCCCCCAAGGTGCTGGACGAGGGATGGCGCGGGCTGTGGCCGGCGCTCGCCCGGGCCGGGCTGCCGGTGGTCGCGGGCGGGCGCAGCGCCGGGGCCCGGGTGGCCTGCCGGACCGCCGCCGAGCTGGGCGCCGCCGGGGTGCTGGCGCTGGCGTTCCCGCTGCACCCGCCGGGCCGGCCGGAGAAGTCCCGCGCCGAGGAGCTCACCGGGGCCGGCCGGCCCACCCTCGTGGTCCAGGGCGGCCGGGACCCCTTCGGGCGGCCCGAGGAGTTCCCGCCGCCGGCCGCGGACACCCCGTACGAGCTCGTGGAGGTGCCCTACGGCGATCACGGCTTCGCGGTGCCGAAGAAGGCGGGGACCACCCAGGAAGAGGCCCTCGCGACGATCACCGAAGCGGTGGGGGAGTGGCTCGCGCGGCTCCCCCGGTGATCACGGCCGGCCGCGACACGACGCACCGCGGCGGGCCCGCGCGCAGGTGACGAGGATCACGCCGCGGCGCGCCGGCCCGGCGAAGGGCCGAAACCCGTGCCCGCCGGGGAATGCGCCGCCCGGGCCTTCTGTTGTCCCGGATGTCGGTACGTACGGGAAATCGTCGGAGGAGTGGGAGCGCATGACCCAGGTCATCAGCCAGAACCGTCCGCAGGCCGCTGACCTGGACTGGACGGTTCTGCCCGGGCCCAAGCGCAGCCCGCTTCGGGCGGCGCAGAGCCGGGATGGTCGACTATTCTCCGATTCGAGCGGATCCGCTTTCGGAGCCGCCACGCAGTCGGAGGAGGTGGGTCCTGTCGCTGGGACCGACGAAGGCCACGCGGAGGAGACGACCCCGGAGCGCAACGCGCGCTTCGAGCGGGACGCCCTCGGCTACCTCGACCAGATGTACTCGGCCGCGCTGCGCATGACGCGCAACCCGGCCGACGCCGAGGACCTGGTCCAGGAGACGTACGCGAAGGCATACGCGTCCTTCCACCAGTTCCGCGAGGGCACCAACCTGAAGGCGTGGCTGTACCGCATCCTGACCAACACGTTCATCAACTCCTACCGCAAGAAGCAGCGCGAGCCCCAGCGCAGCGCCGCGGAGGAGATCGAGGACTGGCAGCTGGCGCGCGCCGAGTCGCACATGTCGACCGGACTGCGCTCCGCCGAATCGCAGGCGCTCGACCACCTGCCCGATTCGGATGTGAAGGAAGCCCTTCAGGCCATTCCGGAGGAGTTCCGCATCGCGGTCTACCTTGCCGACGTAGAAGGGTTTGCGTACAAGGAGATCGCGGACATCATGGGTACACCCATCGGTACGGTCATGTCGCGACTGCACCGTGGCCGCCGTCAACTCCGCGGAATGCTGGAGGACTATGCCCGTGAGCGCGGACTGGTTCCCGCGGGCGCGGGAGAGTCGAACGACCGGAAAGGCTCGGACTCATGAGTTGCGGAGAGCCGCACGAGACAGAGTGCTCTGAGGTCCTGGACCACCTGTACGAGTTCCTCGACCATGAGATGCCCGACAGCGACTGCACGAAGTTCGAGACGCACTTCGGCGAGTGCAATCCCTGTCTGGAGAAGTACGGCCTGGAGCAGGCCGTGAAGAAGCTGGTGAAGCGCTGCTGCGGGTCGGACGACGTGCCGACCGACCTGCGGTCGAAGGTGATGGGCCGGATCGAGCTGATCCGGTCGGGCCAGGCCGTGCCCGATCACGACGTCACCGCCGACAACCCGGCCCCGGGCTGACCGGGTCGGCGCAGTATTGAACAGCCGCCCCCGGAAGGGCACTTCGTTCACCCGAATGTGCTAATCCGGGGGCGCCCGCATGGCGCAATACGAAAATGTGGCCCACCTCGCTCGGGGCCCCACTTATTCTCCCCCTTCGGTACTGGTTTGATTCGGTGCCTGGCTTGAAGGCCACTGGGGAGGAGAGCGCCATGCGGGTCCTTCCGCCGGGGGCGCGCGGATACGTCCTGTGCGCCGTCCTCGCGGCCATCGCGTGCGTCGCCCCGGCCCTCACGGATTCCGGCACGCCCTGGGCGGCCGTGACCCTGCTGGCCGCGCTCTACCTCGGCTGCGAACTCGTGAAGATCTGCCCGCTGCCCGGCAGCCGGGTACCCGAGGGCATCGGCTCCTTCTTCCCCGTGGTGCTCGCCGCCGTCTTCCTGCTGCCGCCCGCCGCCGCCGCGCTCGTGGCGCTGCCCGGGGGACTCGCGGGGACGGTGGTCCAGCGGCCCGCGTGGGTGCGCCGGGTGTGGCACTGCGCGCAGCAGTCCATAGCCGCCTGGGTCGCGGGGCGGGCGTACGGGCTGCTGCGCGGCCCGGCCTCCCTCGGCGGGGGGCCTTCCGGAGGGTCCGGGCCTCCCGTGGCCGACTTCCCCTACGTGATGCTTCCCGCGGCGGCCGCGGCCGTCGCCTTCTGCCTGGTGCTCACCGCCCTCGACGGGGGCATCCTGGCCACCGCCGAACGCCGGCCGGCCGCCACCGCCTGGCGCGGACTGGTCACCCGGTCCCTGGTCCCGCACTGCGTCCACGGCCTCGCCGGTCTGATGATGGCCGTCATGTGGCGCAGCCCTTACGGGCTCCCGGCCGCACTGCTCGTGCTGCTGCCGATCTACATCTCCTGCTGGGTCTTCGCCCAGTACCACCGCGAGCGCGCCGCCCACCGGGCCACCATCCGCGCGCTCGTCCAGGCCGTCGACATCAAGGACCGCTACACGCGCGGTCACAGCGAACGGGTCGGCCAGGCCTCCGCGATGATCGCCCGCGAGCTGGGCATGGCCGAGGACCGGCTGGAAGTGGTGCGCATCGCCGGGATCCTGCACGACGTCGGCAAACTCGGCGTCCCGACCCGGCTGCTGCGCAAGGACGGGCCGCTCACCCCGGAGGAGCGCCGGATCATCGAGCTGCACCCCGAGTACGGCCACGAGATGGTGCGCGGCATCGGCTTCCTGGGGGAGGCCCGGTCGGCGATCCTGCACCACCACGAGCGGGTCGACGGCTCCGGCTATCCGTACGGGCTGACCGGTGAGCAGATCCCCGTGCTGGCCCGGGTGGTGGCGGTGGCCGACGCCTTCGACGCGATGACCTCGACCCGCTCGTACAGCCGGGCCCGGCCGGTGCCGACGGCGCTCGCCGAGCTGGAGCGGTGCGCGGGGGCCCAGTTCGATCCGGCGATGGTACGGGCCCTGGCGGGCGCCATCGGGCGCTGCGGCTGGCACCCGGTGGTCACCGCGGACGAGGACCGGATCGCCGGCGCCGCCGGTGCCGCTCCCGCTCGGGGTGGGCCGGAGGCGTCGCCGCTGTCCGCGCTGCCTGCTCAGGGCTCGCGCCCAGGGGCCGTCCTCCCGGCCGAGGGCCGCGAAACCACCGACGCCGCCGGCGTCGGCCCGGCCGAAAGGGTTCGAGGCCGGGGCGTGAGCGGGCTCGCGCAAGGGACCGGCCCCCGCGGGCCCGGTCGCGGCACGGACGGTGCGGAGGCGGGCGGATGAGGGCCCCGGCCGTGTGGACGGTGCGGGGGGCCGCGGCCGTGCTCACCCTCGCCGGACTCGGCCACACCCTGTGGAACGGCGTCGTCGAACCCGGCGCCGCCCTCGCCTTCGGCACCCTGATCGCCGTCGGCGAACTCGCCCGGCGGGACCCGCGCACGGGCCACCCGGTCGAGGGCGTCGACCGCCGGCCCGCGCCGCTCGGCTCCGCCGGAGCCCTCGCCTACGCCCTGCTCGGCCAGAACGCCGGCCAGCCCACCCACCACGGGGTGCTCCAGATCGTCGCCGTCGTCGTCGCGGCCGCGCTGGCCGGGATCGTCCCGCACGTCGCCCGCGGCCGCGGCCCCGCCCTCGACCACCTGTCCCGGCGGGTGCTGACCGTCGCCTTCGCCGCCGTCTGCTTCCAGCCGCTCTACAACTCCGGCCGGCTGGAGGAGCGGGTGGGCCAGGGCCCGTACCTCGTCCTCTTCCTGCTCTTCCTCCTCGGCCTCACCGCCCTGTGCGACGCCGTGCTCGCCGCGGCCCTGGCGGGGGCCCGGACCGGCTGGCCGTACGGACCCCTGCTGCGCGACGAGCTGCGCGGCCGGCTCGGCATCGGCTCGGCGATCTGCGCCACCGGGGTCGTGATGGCGCTCGGGGCGGCCGTCGCGGGCCTGTGGGCCATACCCGTCTTCAGCGTGCCCCTGCTGCTGACCCAGCTGTCCTTCCACCGGATCACCGCGATCCGCACCACCTACCGCCAGACCATCACCTCCCTGGCCCGCGCCACCGAGATCGCCGGTTACACCCGGCCGGGCCACTCCCGCCGGGTCGCCGCCCTGAGCTGCGCCGTGGGCCGGGAACTGGGCCTGTCGGAGCGCGAGCTCACGGTGCTGGAGTACGCCGCCCTCATGCACGACATCGGGCAGCTCTCCCTCGTGGACCCGGTCCCGGACGGGGCCACCGCCGAGCTGCCCGCGGCGCAGGCCCGCCGGATCGCCGAACTGGGCGGGGAGGTGGCCCGGCAGACCGGGGTGCCCGCCGAGGTCGCCGTGGTGGTGGAGCGGCAGGCGGACCCGTACCGGGAGCAGCCCGCCCTGGCCCGCATCGTGCGTACGGTGAACGCGTACGACGACCTGGTGGGCGGGAGCCGTCACCCGGGCGGCTCACTGGCCGCCCTCGAACAGCTCCGCCTGGGTACCGGGCAGGACTACCAGCCGGAGGTCGTGGAGTGCCTGGCGAGGGTTCTGGCCAGGGGTGGGCGTGACAGAGTTGTTCCCGTCCCACGTGGGTAACCCATGGGTAATGAGCGGCCGTCCGAGTGGGCATGGTTGGATGCCAGTAAGAGTGACCGTGAGAGTGTCCGCAAGGCTGCACCGTAGGACCGGCAGGCGGGAATCGTGAGGATCTTCGGGAAGGTACGGCATCGGCCCTCCGCCTCGTGGCGGCAGGCCACCGACCGCGCGTTCACGCTGATCGGTGACGGGCGGTACGAGGACGCGGGCGCGCTCCTGACCAGAGCCGCCGACCTGGAGCCCTGGCTGTCCGAGTCCTGGTTCAACCTGGCCCTGCTGCACAAGTTCCGGCACGACTGGGAGCAGGCGCGGGCCGCCGGACTGCGCGCCGTCGCCCTGCTGGACCGCGAGACCGGCGCCCCGGACTGGTGGAACGTCGGGATCGCCGCGACCGCGCTGCAGGACTGGCCGCTGGCCCGGCGGGCCTGGCAGGCGTACGGGTTGAAGGTGCCCGGAGACCCCCACGGCGCGGGCGCCAACGGGAAGGGCAGCGGCGAACCGGTCGGCATGGAGCTCGGCAGCGCCGCCGTGCGGCTCTCGCCGGAGGGCGAGGCCGAGGTGGTCTGGGGCCGGCGGCTGGATCCGGCCAGGCTGGAGGTCCTGTCGATCCCGCTGCCCTCCTCGGGGCGGCGCTGGGGCGAGGTCGTGCTCCACGACGGGGTCCCGCACGGCGAGCGGGTGACCGCGGCCGGCCCCTCGTACCCGGTCTTCGACGAGATCGAGCTGTGGGCGCCGTCGCCGGTGCCGACCTGGGTGGTGCTGCTGGAGGCGGCCACCGAGGCGGACCGCGACGCGCTGGAGCAGCTGGCCTCGGACGCGGGCTTCGCCGCCGAGGACTGGTCCTCGTCGGTGCGGCTGCTGTGCCGGACCTGCTCGGAGAGCGAGATGCCGAGCGACGAGGGCGACGGCGAGCACCTGGATCCGCACGACCACAGCGAGCCGGGGCACCCCGGACCGCTGGGGCACCGTACGGCGGGCTCCGGATCCCTGTGGGTCCCCGAGCGCGAATGCGGTATCGCGGCGCCGGCCGGGCTGGTGCGCGGACTGCTCGACGGCTGGGTCGCGGACAGCCCCGGAACCCGTGAGTGGCGGGATCTCGAAGAAGTCTGCTGAGCCGGGGCCGTAGGCTGTACGGGCACATCGGTGGCCACAGGCGACCATCGGTGACCGGTACTGACGGAAGGCGTACGGCGGAGATGTCGCAGCAGGAGAACGAGTTTGTCGGCGTTGCCGAGGTCGTCAACGACGGGTACGTCGTCGACACGGAGGACTGCGCGGAGCGCGAGCTCGCCCACCGTGAGCGCGGCACCGCCCGCCCGATCACCGTCGTCGGCAACCCGGTCCTGCACCGCGAGTGCAAGGACGTCACCGAGTTCGGCGACGAGCTGGCGCAGCTGATCGACGACATGTTCGCCAGCCAGAAGGCCGCCGAGGGCGTGGGTCTGGCCGCGAACCAGATCGGCGTGGACGCCAAGGTCTTCGTCTACGACTGCCCGGACGACGACGGCAACCGCCACACCGGTGTCGTGGTCAACCCGAAGCTCGTCGAGCTGCCGGCGGGCGCGCGGGTGCTGGACGACTCGAACGAGGGCTGCCTGTCGGTCCCGACGGCGTACGCCTCGCTGGCCCGCCCGGACTACGCCGAGGTCGAGGGCCAGGACGCGCAGGGCAACCCGATCAAGGTGCGCGGCACCGGCTACTTCGCCCGCTGCCTCCAGCACGAGACCGACCACCTGTACGGCTACCTCTACATCGACCGGCTCTCGAAGCGGGACCGCAAGGACGCCCTGCGCCAGATGGCGGAGGGCACCCCGCGCTACGAGACCGTCCCGAACGACTAGTCTCCCGCTGGGCCTAGGCGGCCTGCGGGCCCCGGAAGGTACGCCGGAAGGTGTTCGGCGTGGTGCCCAGGGTCCGCAGGAAGTGGTGGCGCAGGGCGGCCGCGTTGCCGAAGCCGCAGCGGCCGGCGATCGCGTCCACCGTCTCGTCGGTGGACTCCAGGAGCTCCTGCGCCAGCAGCACCCGCTGGCGCAGCACCCACTGGTACGGGGTGGTGCCGGTCTCCTGGAGGAAGCGGCGGGCGAAGGTGCGCGGGGACATGTGCGCGCGCTCCGCGAGCTGCTCGACGGTGATCTCCTCCTCCAGGTGGCGGCCCATCCACCCGATCACGTCGCCCACCGTGTCGCAGGCCGTGCGCGGCAGCGGCCGCTGGATGTACTGGGCCTGCCCGCCGTCCCGGTGCGGCGGTACGACCATCCGCCGCGCGATGTTGTTGGCCACCTCGGCCCCGTGTTCCTGGCGGACCACGTGCAGGCAGGCGTCGATGCCGGAGGCGGTACCGGCCGAGGTGATCACCGTGCCCTCGTCGACGTAGAGCACGTCCGGGTCGACCAGCGCCCGCGGGAAGCGCTGCGCCAGGGCCGGGGCGTGCATCCAGTGCGTGGTGCAGCGCCGGCCGTCCAGCAGCCCCGCCGCGCCGAGCACGTAGGCCCCGCTGCAGACGCTGAGCACGCGCGCGCCCCGGTCCACGCCGCGGCGCAGCGCTGCCAGGAGGGGTTCCGGGTACGTGCGCTCGGCCGCGTTGCGAAAGGCGGGTACGCAGATCAGTTCGGCGCTCTCCAGCCGCTCCAGCCCGTGGGCGGGCGCGAACGCGAAACCGGTGCCGGCCATGGTCAGCGGGCCCTCCTCCGCCGCGCACACGGCGAAGTCGTACACCGGCAGCCCGTGGTCGCTGCGGTCGATTCCGAAGACTTCGCAGAAGATCCCGAACTCGAAGGGGGCGACTTCGTCGAGGAGGGCCACGGCCACGTTGTTCAGCATGACCCCAGTGTGGCAGTAATTCGCTCTTCTATGACAGTCCTGCCACTGTTCGATCTTCGCGGTTCTGGCGAGAGTGGAGCCATGAACACGTTCCTGAGTTACCTCGCCGTCCTTGCCATCGCCATGGTGCTGCTCGCCCCGAGCCTGTACGGGGCCCTGCGCGACCGGCGGATCGACCGGCGGCTGCGAGCCGTCGAGACCCGGCTCGTGTGGCTGCCGCGCCAGAAGGTGGGCGGCCTGCCGCCCACCGCCCGTCGGCCCCGCACCCGGCACACCGCGATGCACTGGGGCCCCGTCGCCCACTGAGCTCGGGCAACCGGGCGACCGGGCGACCGGGCAGTTGGGCAGCCGGGCAACCAGGCGCCGGAAACGCGAGAAGCCGGGACGCGGTGGTGTACCGCATCCCGGCTTCGCGGCGCTACCGCGTGCCGACCGGGGAACCTAGAAGTCCTCGTCCAGGTCGACCGTGCCCTCGACCGCGACCTGGTAGGCCGATGGACGGCGCTCGAAGAAGTTGGTCAGCTCCTGGACCCCCTGAAGCTCCATGAAGGAGAACGGGTTCTGCGAGCCGTAGACCGGCGGGAAGCCCAGACGGACCAGGCGCTGGTCCGCGACGCACTCCAGGTACTCGCGCATCGACTCGGTGTTCATGCCCGGCAGGCCGTCACCGCACAGGTCGCGGCCGAACTGCAACTCCGCCTCCACGGCCTCCTTCAGCATGTCGGTGACCTGCTGCTGGAGGGCGTCGTCGAAGAGCTCCGGCTCCTCCTTGCGGACCGTGTCCACGACCTCGAAGGCGAAGTTCATGTGCATGGTCTCGTCGCGGAAGACCCAGTTGGTGCCCGTGGCCAGACCGTGCAGCAGGCCGCGGGAGCGGAACCAGTACACGTACGCGAAGGCCCCGTAGAAGAACAGGCCCTCGATGCACGCGGCGAAGCAGATCAGGTTCAGAAGGAAGCGGCGGCGGTCGGCGGCCGTCTCCAGCCGGTCGATCTTCTCGACCGAGTCCATCCACTTGAAGCAGAACTGCGCCTTCTCGCGGATGGAGGGGATCTCCTCGACCGCGTCGAAGGCGGCCGCGCGGTCGTCCGGGTCGGGCAGGTAGGTGTCGAGCAGCGTCAGATAGAACTGGACGTGCACGGCCTCCTCGAACAGCTGGCGCGACAGGTACAGGCGCGCCTCCGGGGAGTTGATGTGCTTGTAGAGCGTCAGCACCAGGTTGTTGGAGACGATCGAGTCGCCCGTCGCGAAGAACGCGACCAGGCGGCCGATCATGTGCTGCTCGGAGGGGGTCAGCTTCGCCAGGTCGGCGACGTCCGAGTGGAGGTCGACCTCCTCCACCGTCCAGGTGTTCTTGATCGCGTCCCGGTAGCGCTCGTAGAAGTCCGGGTAGCGCATGGGACGCAGGGTCAGCTCGAAGCCCGGGTCGAGAAGGTTCTTGTCGGTTGAACTCATTACTGGCACGCCTCGCAGGACTCGGGGTTCTCAAGGGAGCAGGCGAGCGCCTCCGCGTCGGCGACGGCCTGCGGAAGCGCCGCCGGGGTGGCGGCCTGCGCGGCGCGGGCGATCTTCGTCGCCGGGCGCGAGCGCAGGTAGTAGGTGGTCTTCAGGCCCTGCTTCCAGGCGTACGCGTACATCGAGCTGAGCTTGCCGATGGTGGGCGTCTCCAGGAACAGGTTCAGCGACTGCGACTGGTCGAGGAACGGCGTACGGGCCGCCGCCATGTCGATCAGACCGCGCTGCGGGATCTCCCACGCCGTGCGGTACAGCTCGCGGACCTCGGCCGGGATCCAGCCGAAGCCCTGGACCGAGCCGGAGGAGTCGCGCAGCGCCTCGCGGGTCTGGGCGTCCCACACGCCGAGCTTCTTCAGCTCGTCCACCAGGTAGGCGTTCACCTGGAGGAACTCACCGCTCAGCGTCTCGCGCTTGAAGAGGTTGGAGACCTGCGGCTCGATGCACTCGTACACGCCGGCGATCGAGGCGATCGTGGCCGTCGGGGCGATGGCGAGGAGCAGCGAGTTGCGCATGCCGCTCTCGGCGACGCGGGCGCGCAGCGCGTCCCAGCGCTCCGGCCAGTTCAGCTCCACGTCGTAGTGGTCCGGGTGCAGGACGCCGCGCGCGGTGCGGGTCTGCTCCCAGGCCGGCAGCGGGCCGCTGCGCTCGGCGAGGTCGCACGAGGCCTCGTACGCGGCCAGCATGATGCGTTCGGAGAGCTTGGTGGACAGGGCCTTCGCCTCGGGGGAGTCGAAGGGCAGCTTCAGCTTGAAGAAGACGTCCTGCAGGCCCATCGCGCCCAGACCCACCGGGCGCCAGCGGGCGTTGGAACGGCCGGCCTGCTCGGTCGGGTAGAAGTTGATGTCCACCACGCGGTCGAGGAAGGTCACGGCGGTGCGGACGGTCTCGTCGATCCGCTCCCAGTCGATCTCGCCCTCCACGACGAAGGCGCCCAGGTTGACCGAGCCGAGGTTGCAGACGGCCGTCTCGCCGTCGTTGGTGACCTCGATGATCTCGGTGCACAGGTTCGAGGAGTGCACGACCGTACCCGGCTCGGCGGTCTGGTTCGCCGTGCGGTTGGAGGCGTCCTTGAAGGTCATCCAGCCCTGGCCGGTCTGCGCGAGGGTGCGCATCATCCGGCCGTACAGGTCGCGGGCGGGCATGGTCTTGCGGGCAAGGCCGTCCGCCTCGGCCTTGCGGTAGGCGGCGTCGAACGCGTCGCCCCACAGGTCGACCAGCTCCGGCACGTCGGCCGGGGAGAACAGCGACCAGTCGGCGTCGGCGTTCACGCGGCGCATGAACTCGTCCGGGACCCAGTGCGCCAGGTTCAGGTTGTGCGTACGGCGCTGGTCCTCACCGGTGTTGTCGCGCAGCTCCAGGAACTCCTCGATGTCCGCGTGCCAGGTCTCCAGGTAGACGGCGGCGGCGCCCTTGCGGCGGCCGCCCTGGTTCACGGCGGCGACGGAGGCGTCCAGCGTCTTCAGGAACGGCACGATGCCGTTGGAGTGGCCGTTGGTGCCGCGGATCAGCGAACCGCGGGCGCGGATGCGGGAGTACGAGAGGCCGATGCCGCCCGCGTGCTTCGACAGGCGCGCGACCTGGTGGTAGCGGTCGTAGATCGAGTCGAGCTCGTCCAACGGGGAGTCCAGCAGGTAGCAGGAGGACATCTGCGGATGCCGGGTGCCGGAGTTGAAGAGCGTGGGGGAGGACGGCAGGTAGTCGAGGCGGCTCATCAGCCGGTACAGCGAGGCCACCTCCTCGACCGCCTGGACGCTCTCGTCGGCGGCGAGGCCGCAGGCCACGCGCAGCATGAAGTACTGCGGGGTCTCGATGACCTGGCGGGTGATCGGGTGGCGCAGCAGGTAGCGGCTGTGCAGGGTGCGCAGGCCGAAGAAGCCGAAGCGGTCGTCGGCGCCCTCGGCGAGGGTGTGCTCGACCAGTGCGTCCAGGCGGCTCGCGTGGGTCCGTACGAACTCGGCCGTGCGGTCTGCGATGAGCCCCTCACGGTGGCCGACCTCGACGGAGGCGGAGAAGGAGGTGGCGCCCTGGCCGGCGGCCTCGTCGCGGACGGCCAGCGTCAGCAGCCGGGCGGCGAGCCGGGAGTAGGCCGGGTCCTCGGAGATCAGGCCGGCGGCGGCCTCCGTGGCCAGCCCGCGCAGTTCGGCCTCGTCGGCGGCGGAGCTGCGGCCGCGCAGCGCGGCGGCGGCGACCCGGCCGGGGTCGGTGTCGGGGAGGTCCGCCGTCAGTTCGGTGAGGGTACGCAGCAGCGTGGCCCCCGGGCCCTCGGTGGTGTCGCCAGAAGTGGACTCGGCGCGCGGTGCGGAAGGCGCGATGGTCACGGCGGGAGCTCTCCCTCGCTCGGCCCGGTCATCGGCGGAGCGGGGCGCGAGCGGGCGCATGCGGGCGCGCGGGAGCGCGTACACCGCATGGCGTCCACCGGCCCAACCGCGAGGCCCGGACGTGTCGGCACCCGGTTCGGTCGACCCGGGCGCACTGTCGGCAGGTCCTCGGACTTGCGGATACACCAATGGGTGTACTTCATACCGTTGCGGGACAGTTCCGGATTCGCACCGGATTCCCCTGCGGCGACAGCAGCCTTGAGCATACATGTGGGGGGCCGCGCATGCGCGACCCCCCACATGTTGTGTCGGTGCGGCTACAGCTCCAGACGGTACGTGAGCAAGGTCAGCCCGGGAACGGGCGCCCAGTCCCGCTCCGGCGTACGCACGAACCCGAGCCGCTCGTAGATCCGCTGGGCCCCCGTCATACCGCGCTGAGTGGACAGCACCAGGTGCGTGACCCCCGGCAGTTCGCGCGCCCGGGCCATGCACGCCCGCACCAGCGCCTCGCCCGCGCCGCGTCCACGCGCCTCGCGGGAGACGGCCAGCATGCGGAATTCGGCCTCACCGGGCCCGGCGATGTCGGCCAGCGGACTCCCGGGCGGGGCGAAGGTCACCCCGCCGAGGACGGCCCCCTCCTCGACGGCCACGAGCACCTCCCCGTCGGCGGCCCGCCCGGCGACATCGCGCAGGACCTTCGCGTAGAACGCCTCGCCGGAGCCGAGGAGCCCGTCGCCGACGTAGGCCTGCGCGGTGATCTCGCCCAGCTGTTCGTACTCGGCGGGCAGCGCCGCCCTGATCACTATGTCCATGGGGTCGAGTGTGCAGGACGGTGTCGGCGCCCGGCGTTACCGTGATGACCGTGATGACCGATCGGCCCCACATGCTGACCGAAGAGTTCGAAGAGCTCGCCCTGATCGCCCGCAACCGGATGGAAGGGCTGAGGCTGGAATTCATCGACGGGAAGCTGAGAAGCAAGGCGTTGCAGGACGGCGACCACGGGATGATCATCCAGTGGCTCACGCGGATCTGTATGCAGCAGCGGCCCGAGCTCTGGCCTCACCCGGGGCGGGGCCTCAAGGTGCAGGAGTGCCGGTCCGGCCGGGCGATTCCGGACGCTGCGGTGGCGCACTCGAAGGCGTTCGTCGGGCAAGGTGAGTGGTGCGACCCCGACTCCGTCCTCATGGCTGTCGAAGTCGTGTCGTGGGACTCGGACATCGACCACCGGGTCCGGCAGGAGAAACCCCGCGCCTACGCGGAGACCGGCATCCCCATCTACCTCCCCGACCCCGTCGGCATCACCCTCCAGACCGAGCCCCTCAAGGACTGGGTGCTGAGCACGCCGCAGGGCCCCGCCCGCGATGGGCAGGGCCCTGCGTACGGGCTCAGCAGCAGCCGAAGCCCTCGCGGGGGTCCGCCTCGCGGGCGTCCGTGCGGGCGCGTTCGAACGCGCGGCGGGTAAGGACCGCCGCGTCCGGGTCGTGGGAGCGGGCGTGGGCGACGTACCGGTCGTAGGCCGCCTCCCCCGAGAACTCCCGTACGAAGTACCGCGCCCTCGCCAGCGCGCTGCGCAGGCTCATCAGGCCACCGGCTCCTTGACCTGCCCGCCGCCCGAGTCCAGGCCCGCCGCGGCGAGCTCGGCCTTCTCCTCGGCGGTCGGGATCAGCCCCGCGGGAGCGATGATCTTCGACTCGGTCCAGGGGACCTCGGCCAGCTTCGCCGACTCCGGGTTGCCGATCGCCTTGAAGCAGGTGCGGGCCGCGTCGGCCAGCACGATGATGATCAGCAGCGCGAAGAGGGCGCACAGGACCCCGTCCACGGTGGCGTTGGTGACCACCGTGTGCATCTCGTCCATGTTCTTGGCGGGCGGCAGTACCTTGTCCGCGTCGATGCCGGCCTGGTACTTGTCGCGCTGGGCGAAGAAGCCGACCCGGACGTCCTCGGAGAAGATCTTCTGGTAGCTCGCGGTGAGCGTCACCGTGGCGTCCCAGGCCAGCGGAACCGCCGTCACCCAGGCCCACTTGAGCCGCCCCGACTTCACCAGCAGCGTGGTGCAGACCGCCAGGGCGACGGCGGCCAGCAGCTGGTTCGCGATGCCGAACAGGGGGAACAGCTGGTTGATGCCGCCCAGCGGGTCCTTCACGCCGACCCACAGGAAGTAGCCCCAGCCGCCGACCACGATGGCGCTGGCGAGCCACACGCCCGGCTTCCAGCTGACGTCCTTGAAGGACTTGTGCACGTTGCCCAGGGTGTCCTGGAGCATGAAGCGGCCGACCCGGGTCCCCGCGTCCACCGTGGTGAGGATGAACAGCGCCTCGAACATGATCGCGAAGTGGTACCAGAACGCCTTCATCGAAGCGCCGCCGATCACCGAGGCGAAGATCTCCGACATTCCGAGTGCGAAGGTCGGCGCGCCACCCGTACGGGAGAGCAGGCTCGTCTCCTCCACGTCCTTCGCGGCCTGGGCCAGGGCCTCCGGGGATATGGCGAAGCCGAAGTTCGTGACCGCCTGCGAGGCCGACTCCACCGTGGTGCCGATGACGCCGCCGGGGGAGTTGATGGCGAAGTAGAGGCCGGGCTCCAGGATGCAGGCCGTGATCACGGCCATGACGGCGACGAAGGACTCGGTGAGCATCGCCCCGTAGCCGATCATCCGGACCTGGGTCTCCTTCTGGATCATCTTCGGGGTGGTGCCCGAGGAGACCAGTGCGTGGAAGCCCGACAGGGCGCCACAGGCGATCGTGATGAACACGAACGGGAACATCGAGCCGGCGAAGACCGGGCCGTCGCCGCGCGAGGCGAAGTCGGTGACCGCGGGCATCTTCAGGGTGGGCATCGCGATGAACACCCCGATGGCCAGCAGGGCGATGGTGCCGACCTTCATGAAGGTGGAGAGGTAGTCGCGCGGTGCGAGCAGCATCCAGACCGGCAGCACCGAGGCCAGGAAGCCGTACGCGATCATCCAGATGACCAGCGTCTCCTTCTCCAGGGTGAAGGTGTCCGCCAGCGAGGACTCCGCGACCCAGCCGCCCGCGACGATGGCGAGCAGCAGCAGGGCCACACCGATCAGCGAGACCTCGGTGACCCGGCCGGGTCGCAGGACGCGCAGGTAGAAGCCCATGAAGAGGGCGATCGGGATGGTCATGCCGATGGAGAAGACGCCCCAGGGCGAGTGCGCCAGGGCGTTGACGATCACCAGCGCGAGCACGGCCAAGAGGATGATCATGATGGCGAACACGGCGATCAGGGCGGCGGCTCCGCCCACCGGGCCGATCTCGTCCCGGGCCATCTGGCCGAGCGAACGGCCGTCGCGCCGGGTGGAGAAGAACAGCGTCACCATGTCCTGCACGGCGCCGGCGAAGATCACGCCCACGACGATCCAGATGGTGCCGGGCAGGTAACCCATCTGCGCGGCGAGCACCGGCCCGACGAGCGGTCCGGCGCCGGCGACGGCGGCGAAGTGGTGGCCGAAAAGAACCCGTCGGTCGGTGGGGTGGAAGTCGACACCGTTGTCAAGGCGTTCGGCGGGGGTGGCCCGCGTCTTGTCCACCTTCAGTACGCGGTGGGCGATGAACCGCGAGTAGAAGCGGTAGCCGATGGCGTACGAGCCCAGCGCGGCGGCGAGCAGCCAGGCGGCGGAGATCTCCTCGCCGCGTGAGAGCGCCAGCACGCCCCAGCCGATGGCGCCGACGAGTCCGACGAGCACCCACACGGCGATGGACTTCGGAGAAGGCGAGCCCGGCCTGGTGGCCGGACTCGCCGCGTCCCGTTCTGTCCCTGTTGCTTCCGGTTCAGGCATGACCCTCGTCCCCTCGTCGATCATCTGCGTAAGGGCAGGGAATCTACGGGGAATCGCCCGGTGGGCGTAAGACCCCGTCCGTATTCCGGTCTGTGAAGATTCCGGTGGTGCGGGGCGGGGCGGGGCGTGTGCCGGGCGGCCGGTGTCAGACGGCCGGGCGCTTGAGCCTGGCGACGAACTTGTACCGGTCCCCGCGGTACACCGACCGCACCCACTCCACCGGTTCGCCGTCGGCGTCCAGGGAGTGCCGGGACAGCATCAGCATCGGCAGACCGACATCGGTGCCGAGCAGCCCGGCCTCGCGCGGGGTGGCCAGCGAGGTCTCGATCGTCTCCTCGGCCTCGGCCAGGTGGACGTCGTACACCTCGGCGAGGGCGGTGTAGAGGGAGGTGTACTTGGCGAGCGAACGGCGCAGCGCCGGGAAGCGCTTGGCCGAAAGGTGGGTGGTCTCGATGGCCATGGGTTCACCGCTGGCCAGTCGCAGCCGCTCGATGCGCAGCACCCGGCCGCCGGTGGTGATCTTGAGCAGTCCGGCGAGGGTGTCGTCGGCCGTCACGTAGCCGATGTCGAGCAGCTGCGAGGTCGGTTCCAGTCCCTGCGCGCGCATGTCCTCGGTGTACGAGGTGAGTTGGAGCGCCTGGGAGACCTTGGGCTTGGCAACGAAGGTGCCTTTGCCCTGGATTCGTTCCAGTCGTCCCTCTACGACCAGTTCCTGGAGGGCCTGCCGGACTGTGGTCCGCGAGGTGTCGAATTCGGCCGCGAGCGTGCGCTCCGGCGGCACCGGGGTGCCGGGCGGCAGTGTCTCGGTCATGTCGAGCAAGTGCCGCTTGAGTCGGTAGTACTTGGGTACACGCGCCGTGCGAGTGGCCGCCCCGCCTTCCGGCTCCGTGATCGCCCCTTCGGTGGCCATCGCCGCCCGCCTTCCCGACTCCAGTTTCGCTGCCGTCACCGGCTCCTCCGATATGTGCGGTCACATCGTGACACGTGTGGGGGGACAGGCCTTCTCTCTCCCCAGGTGTCGGTCCGATAACGGACCCGGCACCCGCTCATTAGACCCTTGACACCCCTAAAGGTCTAGGCCAAGCTCCAGCTACTGGTCTAAACCAATATGGATCAGATCCCGGCCCCACGTGCAGTACTTCGCGTATGTCACCGCGGCGGCCAAGGGAAGTGCAGGCAGGCATCCCTGAGGAGGGTGGCGTGAAGCGCAAGCTCATCGCGGCGGTTGGAGTCGCGGGCATGGTTATCGGCCTCGCGGCGTGCGGTGATTCCGGCAGCAAGGGCGGCGACAAGGCCTCCGGCGCCAAGGAACTCACCGTCTGGCTCACGGTCGACGCCCAGAACAACTGGCCGGAGCTGGTGAAGGCGGCCGACGACGCGATCGTCGCGAAGCACCCGGGCCTCACGATCAAGCACGAGTACTACAAGTGGGCGGACAAGAACGCCAAGCTGGACGCCGTCCTCGCCACGGACAAGGCCCCGGACGTTGTCGAGATGGGCAACTCCGAGATGATCGGCTACATGTCGACCGGGGCCTTCGCCGAGGTCGACCCGTCGAAGTTCGAGAACTCCGGCGCCTGGCTGGACGCTCTCAAGCAGTCCGTCACGTACGACGGCAAGACCTACGGCGTCCCCTACTACGCCGGCGGCCGCGTGGGCACCTGGCGCAAGGACATCGCCGCCGAGGTGGGCGTCACCGCGGCCCCGAAGACGTGGGCCGAGTACACCTCCGCCCTGGACAAGATCCAGGCCGCGAAGGGTGA
Source organism: Streptomyces sp. NPDC028910 (assembly GCF_055564955.1). Lineage (NCBI taxonomy): Bacteria > Bacillati > Actinomycetota > Actinomycetes > Kitasatosporales > Streptomycetaceae > Streptomyces > Streptomyces sp. NPDC028910. The sequence continues at coordinate 65,303 of NZ_JBVHVF010000005.1, forward strand.
CAAGTTCAGCGCGCTCTACCAGCCCTCCCCGGACTGGTACGCCGCGATGTCCTTCGTCTACGACGCCGGCGGCGCCATCGCCAAGAAGGACGGCGACAAGTGGAAGGGCACCCTGTCCTCCCCCGAGTCGCTGAAGGGGCTGGGGCAGTACAAGGAGCTCATCGACAAGTACATGCACGCGGACAAGACCAAGGACGAGGCCGACCGCCCGGTCGTCTTCGGCCAGGGCAACTCCGCCGCCATCTTCGCCGCCGCCTGGGAGGGCGCCACCGCGGCCGCCCCGGAGAGCGACAAGGTCGGCGGGCTGAAGGAGAAGCTCGAGAACTTCGTGCAGCCCGGCCCGAACGGCAAGAACCTGCCCGTCTTCCTCGGCGGTTCGGACCTGGCCATCCCGGCCAAGTCCAAGTCCAAGGACATCGCGGCCGAGTGGATCAACGTCTTCACCGGCGCCCAGGGCCAGAAGGGCCTGATCGCCGAGGGCAACCTGCCCAACAACAAGACGGACCTCGGCCCGCTGAAGGCCGACCCGAAGACCCAGGTCGCCGCCACCGCGGCCGAGTCCTCCTGGTTCGTCCCGACGGCGTCCGGCTGGGGCCAGATCGAGAAGGCCAAGGTCCTCCAGACGATGCTCCGTGACATCGGCACCGGCAACAAGTCGGTCGAGGACGCGGCCAAGGCCGCCGACGCCGAGATCGACAAGGTCATCAACACCAAGTGACCTGTCGTCAGCAGGGCCCTGCCGAACCGGCGGGGCCCTGCTGCCCGTCAAGAGAGGGACCCCCGAGGAGCGCGCGATGAGTGCCGCACAGACAACCACCGCCGACCTGCCGCCGGCGCAGCAGAAGACATCCCCCGGAGCGAAGACGGAGACCACCGGCACGCCGGGCCGGCCCGACCGCAAGGGCCCCGGCGCCACCCCCTGGCTGCTGCTGGCCCCGTGCCTGCTGGTCATCATCCTCGTCATGGGGTACCCGCTCTTCAGACTGGTGTCCCTCTCCTTCCAGAGCTTCGGCAAGTCCGAACTGTGGGGCTTCAAGGAAGCCGAGTTCGTCGGCTTCGACAACTTCACGAAGATCCTCGGGGACGGCGAGTTCTGGTCCGTCGTCCTGCGCACCGTCGTCTTCGCGGCCGGCGCCGTCATCCTGACCATGGTCATCGGCATGCTCATCGCGCTGCTGCTGCAGAAGGTCTCCGGTTGGGTCAAGGCACTCATCAGCATCGCCCTCGTCGCGAGCTGGGGCATGCCCATCATCGTCGCCACCGCCGTCTTCAAGTGGCTCTTCGACGCCGACTACGGCGTCCTCAACTACCTGATGAGCAAGCTCCCCGGCGTCGACATGATCGGCCACAACTGGTTCGCCAGCGGCCCCCAGGGCCTCGCCGTGATCATGCTCCTGGTGGTCTGGGGCGCGGTCCCCTTCGTCGTCATCACCCTCAGCGCCGGTCTGACGCAGGTGCCCAAGGAGCTGGAGGAGGCCGCGCGCCTCGACGGCGCCGGCGCGTGGGGCGTGTTCCGCCACGTCACCCTCCCCATCCTCAAGCCGATCATCGTCATGCTGACGACCCTCTCGGTGATCTGGGACATGGGCGTCTTCCCGCAGGTCTTCGTGATGCGTAACGGCAACCCCGAGGCCGAGTTCCAGCTGCTGACCACCTACTCGTACCAGCAGGCCTTCGTGGTCAACGACTACTCGGGCGGCTCCGCCATCGCCCTCGTGACCGTCCTGCTGCTGCTCGGAGTGGTCGCCGTCTACATGCGCCAGATGCTCAAGATCGGAGAGGTGGAATGACCGTCACCGCCACGTCCACCGCGACCCCGCGCGTCGCCCGCCCGAAGCAGAGGAAGAAGTCCAAGCTCGGCTGGAACCTCGTCGGGCTGCTGGTCTTCGTCATCGCGGGCTTCCCGGTCTACTGGATGCTCAACACGGCCTTCAAGCCGGCCAAGGACGCGATCGACCCGAACCCGCACTTCTTCCCGACCACCTTCACCCTGGACAACTTCAAGCGTGCGCTGGAGATCTCCGACTTCTGGGGCCCTGTCGGCCGAAGCATGATCGTCTCCCTCGTCGTGGTGGCCATCGGCATCGTCGTCGGCATGCTGGCGGCCCTGGCCATCTCCCGGTTCGCCTTCCGCGGCCGCAAGATCGTGATCGTCGGCATCCTCGCCGTCCAGATGATCCCGCTCGTCGCGATGATCATCCCGGTCTTCCTGCTGCTGAACGACCTCGGTCAGTACGACCGGCTCACCGGCCTGATCATCACGTACCTGACCTTCATCCTCCCCTTCACGGTGTGGACGCTGCGCGGCTTCATCGTCAACATCCCGAAGGAGCTGGAGGAAGCGGCCATGGTCGACGGCTGCACCCCGACCGGCGCCTTCATGCGGGTGGTCTTCCCGCTGCTCGCCCCCGGCATGGTCGCCACCTCCGTCTACGGCTTCATCCAGGCGTGGAACGAGTACCTCTACGCCCTGATGCTGATGAGCCAGCAGAACCAGACGGCCACCGTGTGGCTCGGCAACTTCACCACCAAGAACGGCACCGAGTTCGCCCCCATGATGGCGGGCTCCACCATGATGGCGCTCCCCATCGTGGTCCTCTTCCTCATCGTCCAGCGCAAGATGGCCGCGGGCCTCACCGCCGGCGCCGTGAAGGGATGACGGCACCATGACTGTCCTCGCGCACCGCGTCGACACCCTCACCCGTGACGCCCTCGCGGTCCTCCAGCCCGGCTTCGAAGGCACCACCGCCCCCGCCTGGCTGCTCCGCCAGGTCGGCGAAGGCCTCACCGCCGTCGGCCTGTTCGGCCGCAACATCGCCTCGCCCGAGCAGCTCGCCGCGCTGACCGCGCAGCTGCGTACCGAGCGCGACGATGTCCTGGTCGCCATCGACGAGGAGGGCGGCGACGTCACCCGCCTGGAGGTCGGCGGCGGCTCGTCCTTCCCCGGCAACCTGGCCCTCGGCGCCGTCGACGACACCGGCCTCACCCGGGACGTCGCCCGCGAGCTGGGCCGGCGCCTCGCCGAGTGCGGGGTCAACCTCAACTGGGCCCCGTCCGCGGACGTCAACTCCAACCCGGACAATCCGGTGATCGGCGTACGGTCCTTCGGCGCCGACACCCACCTCGCCGCCCGGCACACCGCCGCCTACGTCGAGGGCCTCCAGGCGGCAGGCGTCGCCGCGTGCACCAAGCACTTCCCGGGCCACGGCGACACCAACGTCGACTCGCACCACGCCCTGCCGCGCATCGACGTGGACCTGGACACCCTCCAGGCCCGCGAGCTCGTCCCCTTCAAGGCGGCCATCGAGGCCGGCACCAAGGCCGTGATGAGCGCGCACATCCTGGTCCCCGCCCTCGACCCGACCCGCCCGGCCACGCTCAGCCCGCGGATCCTGACCGGTCTGCTGCGGGGGGAGCTCGGCTACGAGGGCCTCATCGTCACGGACGGCATGGAGATGAACGCCATCGCCGGGACGTACGGGATCGAGCGCGGCTCGGTCCTGGCCATCGCGGCCGGCGCCGACGCCATCTGCGTCGGCGGCGGACTCGCCGACGAGGCCACCGTCCTGCGGCTGCGCGACGCACTGGTCGCGGCCGTGCGCGAGGGCACGCTCCCCGAGGAGCGCCTCGCCGACGCCGCCGCCCGGGTCCGTGCGCTGGCCGCGTGGACCCGGGCGGCCCGGCCGGACGCGCGGCCGGAGGGGAGCCGCGCGTCCGGCATCGGCCTGACGGCCGCCCGCCGCGCCGTGCTCGTCACCGGCTCGGCGGGCCCGATCCGCGTCCCGTACGTGGCGACCCTGACCCCGGTCGCGAACATCGCGGTGGGCGACGAGACCCCGTGGGGCGTGGCCGGCGAACTGGCCGCGCTGGTACCGGGCACGGAGGCGGGTACCTACCCTCAGGGGGCCACGGCCGCGGACATCCTGGCGGCGGCGGGGGAGCGGACCGTCGTCGCGGTGGTCCGCGACGCGCACCGCCACCCGTGGATGACCGAGGCCCTGGACGCGCTGGTCGCCGCCCGGCCGGACACGGTGGTGGTCGAGATGGGCCTGCCCCGGGCGGAGCCCCGCGGAGCCCTCCACATCGCGACGCAGGGCGCGGCCCGGGTCTGCGGCCGGGCCGCGGCCGAGGTGATCGCGGGGTTGTAGCGCCCCTGCGGCGCCGCTGCTGGGGCTCCGCCCCAGACCCCGCGCCTCAAACGCCGGCGGGGCTGAAATACAGCCACCCGCACACGCGAAGGGCCGGGCCCCCTGACGGGAGTCCGGCCCTTCGACGCGTGCGGTACGGCTACCGCTACAGGCCCTGCCAGGCGGGCTTGTTGGCGTACGTGTGCCGGAAGTAGTCCGCCAGCTTCAGCTTCGACGCGGCGGCCTCGTCCACGACGACGGTCGCGTGCCGGTGCAGCTGCAGCGCGGAGGCCGGGACGAGCGCGGACAGCGGGCCCTCGACGGTCTGCGCGACGGCCTCGGCCTTGCCCTCGCCGGTGGCGAGGAGGACCAGGTGGCGGGCGTCGAGGATGGTGCCGATGCCCTGGGTGATGACGTGGTGCGGCACCTGGTCCATGTCGTCGTCGAAGAAGCGCGCGTTGTCCACTCGCGTCTGCTCCGTGAGCGTCTTGATGCGGGTGCGGGAGGCGAGGGAGGAACAGGGCTCGTTGAAGCCGATGTGACCGTCCGTGCCGATGCCCAGCAGCTGGAGGTCGACGCCGCCGGCCTCGGCGAGCGCCCTGTCGTAGGCCTCGCACGCGGCGACGATGTCCTCGGCCGCACCGTCGGGGCCCATGAAGGAGGCCTCGGACAGGCCGAGGGGCTCGACGACCTCGCGGAGCACGACGGCGCGGTAGGACTCGGGGTGCCCGGCCGGCAGGCCGACGTACTCGTCGAGCTGGCAGACGCGGGCCCTGGAGGCATCGACCTGACCGGCCTTGACCTTGGCCGCGAGGGCCTCGTAGACGGGCAGCGGGGTAGAGCCGGTCGCCACGCCGAGCAAGGCGTCGGGCTTGCGGCGTACCAGGGCGGCGATGGCCTCCGCGATGAGCTCGCCGCCTGCCTTGGCGTCCGGGACGATGACAACTTCCACGCGAGGGCCTGCCGATCTGGAGTGGGGTGTGTGGTATAGACCAATCTAGCAGAGGTGGCCGCTCCTGGCGGGGGGTCCGCCCTTATCCACGGCGGGAGAACCTTCAACCTTTTGGTTGTCCGGTCTACAACCGCCTTGTCCTCTACGGTGGTTTATGTAACTAAATCATGGTATGTGCGATTGGAGTGGTAGTCATGGGCAGGCGCACCACTTACGCCTTCGAGACCTACAGAGCCGTTGCCGACGCCGGTCGAGCCGAGCTGCTCGCCGCGACCACCTCCCCGTTCCAGATAGAGGTGCGGTTCATCGGAGGGCTGACGAGCGGCCAGAGGGACGTCTTCGCCGAGGCCGCCGAACGCTGGGCGAGGGTCATCGTGGGTGACCTGGAGACCGCGGTCATTCGCGACTTCAGCGGCGACGTCATCGTCGACGACCTCTTGATCGACGCCGAAGGCGTGCCGCTCGACGGCCTCTTCGGCGTTCTCGGGGAGGCGGGCCCGCGGGTCTTCCGGCGTGACACGGCGACCACCGGAGCACGCCTCCCCGCGAAGGCCATCATGAGGTTCGACACCGCCGACCTGGCCCAGATGGAAGACGAGGGCACGCTGCTCGACGTCATCACGCACGAGATGGGTCACTGCCTGGGGATCACCAGCCTCGTCTGGGACGACTTCGGCTTGCTGAAGGACTTCCCCGGCCCCGACCCCACCTTCGTCGGTCCCGGTGCCATGAAGGAGTTCGGCATACTCCTCGACGCCGATCAGCCCACCCCGGTACCGGTCGCGAACGTGGGCGGCCCGGGAAGTGCGGGCAGCCACTGGCGGGAGTCGCTCTTCGGCAATGAGCTCATGTCGCCGAACATCGGGATCGCCGGCAACCCGACGATCGAGAACAAGCTGAGCCGCCTGACGGCGGCGAGCCTGGGAGACCTCGGATACCAGGTCGACCTCGAAGGCGCCGAGGACTACGCGCTCCCGACCTTCCTCGAGATGGTCACGGCGAGCGCCGAGGTCTCCGAGGCACCGAGGGGCGTCATGCTCCCCACCGTCCCCAGCCGGATCCCCGCCGACCGTCCCTAGGGCGTGTCCCCCTAGAGCAGCGCCAGCTGGAGGCCGCCCGTCGCGTCCACGTGCTGGCCCGTGACCCAGCGGGAGTCCGCCGAGGCCAGGAAAGCCACCACGTCCGCGACCTCCTCCGCCGTGCCCACCCGGTGGAAGACCGAGCGGGCGGCCAGGTGGGCCCGGGTCGCGGGGTCCGCGAGCAGGCCCGCGTTCAGGTCCGTCTCGATGATGCCCGGGCCCACCGAGTTCACGGTGATCCCGCGCGGGGCCAGCGCGGCGGCCAGCGACCGGGTCATGGCGTTCGCCGCGCCCTTCGCCATGACCGTGGCCAGGATGGCCGGCAGGGCGAGGTCCGGGGTGCCGGTCACGTTCACGATCCTGCCCCCGTCCCGCAGGCGCGCCAGCCCGTGCTGGATGACGAAGAACGGCGCCTTGGCGTTGAGCGCGTGCGCCCGGTCGTACATCTCCTCGTCCGTCCCCTCGATCCCGGCGAAGAGCGCGGCGCCGGCGTTGTTGACGAGGATGTCCACGAGCTCGGTGTGCGCGGGATGGGCCTCGTACGCCGCCCAGAGCGCCCGCGCGTCGCCCGGCACCCCGAGCTCGGCCCCGATGGCGAAGGCCCGGCCGCCGGCCGCCTCGATCGCGGCCACGGTCTCCCCGGCCGCCGCTTCGTTGCGTCCGTAGTGCACCGCGACCAGCGCCCCGTCCCGCGCCAGCCGCTCCGCCACGGCCCGTCCGATGCCCCGGCTGCCGCCCGTGACCAGTGCCGTCTTCCCCTTGAGCACGCCCATGACGCGCCCCCCTTCGCAATCCCTAGTGGTCGCTACAGAAAGGACCGTATCAGATTTCCTAACGACCGCTATAGAATGTGCGCATGGTGACCGGACAGCGCGGCAGACCCCGTTCCTTCGACCGTGACGCCGCCCTCGACAAGGCGATGGCCGCCTTCTGGGAGCGCGGTTACGAGGCGACCTCCATCGCGGACCTGACCGCCTCGCTCGGCATCAGCGCCCCCAGCCTCTACGCGGCCTTCGGCGACAAGCGCACACTCTTCGACGAGGTCGTGGTGGTGTACGCAGGCCGGTACGGGGACTTCGCGAGCGTGGCGCTCGCCGAGGAGCCCACCGCCCGGGCGGCCGTCGAGCGCAGCCTGCGCGAGGCGGCCGAGGTCTACACCGACCCGGCCCACCCCCGGGGCTGCCTGGTGATCAGCGCCGCGATCAACACGACCTCGGACGAGGTCGCACAGGCGCTGCGCGAGCGGCGCGACGCCCATCTGGAGATGTTCGAGAGCCGGATCCGGGCGGACGTGGCCACCGGCGTGCTGCCCGCGGACACGGACGCGCGGGCGCTGGCCCGGTACGCCGTAACCGTAATCGTGGGGATGTCCCAGCAGTCGCGCGACGGGGCGAGCCGGGAAGAGCTGGAGGCGGTCGCGGCACGGGCCATGCTGGCCTGGCCGCCGACGGCGCGGTAGGCGGAGGTATCGCGCCCAGAAATTCCGCCCAGAAATTCCTCTGGGCCACGGTGCAGGACGGGACCCTCAACCCGTCCGGCACCGTAGCCCGGAGTACTTACGGCCGTCAGGTGTGCGGTTCCCGGCGGCCGGTGGGAGGTGCCTGCGCGGTCAGGGCAGAGCGCGCGGCTTACCTCGATCCGTCCTCCTGTGCGGGGAGGGCGGAGGCTTTGAATCAATTGTGGACTAGACCATTCTGATCTGTCCATCCAATGGCGGGGTACACAAGCCCGTCACTTCCTCCAACAGTACGCGGCCCCCGCCCCTCCTGGATACTCCTGAGTACCGCCGTGGGGAAAGTCATCACGCGTACCCGGGGTACGCTCGCAACGTGCCCTCCATGAACGACCTCGTACGCCAGCACACCGCTCTCAGTGAAACCGACCTGGAGTGGCTCCACCTGCTGGTCTCGGAGTGGCAACTGCTCTCCGACCTGTCCTTCGCCGACCTCGTGCTGTGGGTCCCCACCCTCGACGGCACGCGGTACGTCTCGGTGGCCCAGATGCGCCCGAACACCGGGCCCACCTCCTACCAGGACGACATGGTCGGCCACCTGGTCCCGCGCGGCCGCCGTCCGCTGCTGGACGCCGCGCTCGACGAGGGACGGATCGTGCGCGAGGGCGACCCGGAGTGGCGCGAGGAGGTGCCGGTCCGCGTCGAGTCGATCCCCGTCCGCCGTGAGGGCCGGGTACTGGGAGTGATCGCGCGCAACACCAACCTGCTCACCGTGCGTACACCGAGCCGGCTGGAGCTGACCTACCTCCAGTCCGCCTCCGACCTGGCCCAGATGATCGCGGCGGGCTCCTTCCCCTTCCCCGGCCAGCAGGTCGACATGGACGCCTCCCCGCGCGTCGGCGACGGCCTCATCCGGCTCGACGCCGACGGCGTGGTCACGTACGCCTCCCCGAACGCGCTCTCCGCCTACCACCGGCTCGGCCTCGCCTCCGACCTCGTCGGGCAGCACCTGGGCGACACCACCACCGAACTCGCCCCCTCCCGCGGCCCGGTGGACGAGGCCCTGGTCAAACTCGTCGGCGGCTGGGCCCCCCGGGAGACCGAGGTCGAGGGCAACGGCGGGGTCATCCAGCTCCGCGCCATCCCGCTCAAGCCGAAGGGCACCCGGATCGGCTCCCTGGTGCTCTGCCGCGACGTCACGGAACTGCGTCGTCGCGAACGCGAACTGATCACCAAGGACGCGACCATCCGGGAGATCCACCACCGGGTGAAGAACAACCTCCAGACCGTGGCCGCGCTGCTGCGGCTCCAGTCCCGCCGCATGGATTCGCCGCAGGGCCGCGAAGCGCTCAATGAGGCCGTGCGGCGGGTCGGTTCGATCGCGATCGTGCACGAGACGCTCTCTCAGAACCTGGACGAGCGGGTCGAGTTCGACGAGATCGCCGACCGCGTGATCGCGATGGTCTCGGAGATCTCCCCGGGCAAGGTGGACTGCCGGCGCACCGGCCGGTTCGGCATCCTGGACGCGGAGGTCGCCACTCCGCTGTCGATGGTGCTGACCGAGATCCTGCAGAACGCCCTGGAGCACGCCTTCACCCAGGGTGAGGGGGGCACCGTGGAGGTGGCCGCGCTGCGCACCGGAACCGGCCGTGCCGACGGGCGGCTGCTGATCACCGTGGTGGACGACGGCAGCGGTCTGCCCGAGGGATTCGACCCTCAGCGCGCCGGCAACCTCGGGCTGCAGATCGTACGGACCCTCGTGGAGGGGGAGCTCGGCGGAAGCTTCGACATGGTCCGGGTGGAGCCGCGCGGCACCAAGGTCGTCCTCGACATCCCGTCCAGCCCGCAGAAGTAGCAGTGGCGGCGTGACGCGGCGTGACCGGCGGCGCCCCGCCCGCCCGGACGCGTACGGAGCCCCGCACAGCACTGAGCCCCGGACCGAGATTCCGGTCCGGGGCTCAAGAGCACGTTGCTGAGCGCTTATACGGTTACTACGCGCTGCGCGTCGAGGCTCGAAAGTCGTTGTCAGGCGCTGGCGTTGCGCGCCCGGTTGCGAGCGGCGCGGCGCTTCATGGCGCGGCGCTCGTCCTCGCTGAGACCGCCCCAGACGCCGGAGTCCTGACCGGACTCGAGCGCCCACTGCAGGCACTGCTCCATGACGGGGCAACGGCGGCAGACGGCCTTGGCTTCCTCGATCTGCAGCAGCGCAGGACCGGTGTTGCCGATGGGGAAGAAGAGTTCCGGGTCTTCCTCGCGGCAAACGGCGTTGTGACGCCAGTCCATGGCTGCTCCATCTCCTTGTATTGCGAACAGGTTGCTTGTGAATGTGAACGCTTTCACGAATCCCCCCGTGAGGGAAGGGCGACCGCCCAGTTTCCCGGGTGATCAGTCAGAGATTCGTGGAGGGGTTCTGGCGATCTGTGTGGGTGCCGGGTTCTGCGGGCTGTCCCGATCGCCATGAAGAGATTCGCAAACCTCGGACGGGGATACAACCCCTTCCGGAAAGTTTTTTTTGATTCGTCGGTGTCTACTAGGTCACAGCCCTACATCGTGAGGGTGGACCGGCGTGTAAACGTTCGAGTGAAAGGCCTTCTGGCCCTTCCACTCACACAATCACACGCAGTGCACGGCGTACGCCTGTGAACCGAACGCTGGTCCGCAGCCCCAGGTGGTCTCCGTCCATCTGGAACGGAAGCGGCACCTTGGAATGCAAGGTGAAGTCGGTCAGATCGTGTAGAGACACCGCGTGCTTGCCGTGCGGACCCCGCTCAGGAGTGGAGGTCAGCAGCTGTGTCGCGTACCGGGCGACGGCCGGAGTTGACAAACGGTCCAGCGCCAATACGTCAAGCGCGGTATCGAACGACGCCTCCGGAGAGGCGTAAAGCGGACGATTGCCCAGATACGTCCACGGCGAGGTGTTGCACACTATCGACAGCACCAGGTCCGTCACCGGATCCGCGCCGGGGCGCTCCAGCGTGACCGTGCCCTGCCGGCGGTTCGGTTCCTCCCAGAACTGCCGCATCAGCTGTCGCACGTACAGGGCGTGCGTCGAACGCTTGCCGCGCTCCCGCTGCTGCTCCACCCGGCCCACCACGCCCGCGTCGAAACCGAAGCCCGCGCAGAAGGTGAACCAGCGCGCCGGCACCGACTCGTCCTCCGTGCCCGGGGCGCCGGCCGCCAGACCCAGGCCCACCGTCCGCTCCCGCCGCTCCCGCAGCGCGTCCAGCAGGGCGCCGGTCGCCTCGACCGCGTCGTTGGGCAGCCCCAGGGCGCGGGCGAACACATTGGTGGAGCCACCGGGAACCACCGCCAGCCGCGGCAGCCGCTCCGGATCGGGCCCGTCGTGCAGGAGCCCGTTGACCACCTCGTTGACCGTGCCGTCGCCACCCAGGGCGACGACGAGGTCGAGTCCCTCGTGCGCGGCCTTGCGCCCCAGGTCCCGGGCGTGCCCGCGGTACTCGGTGGTCACCGCCTCCAGCTTCATCTCGCTGGCCAGGGCGTGGGTCAGGACGTCGCGCGTGCGCGCACTGGTCGTCGTCGCTGCTGGGTTGGCCACGAGAAGTGCACGCATGAGCGCCAGACTACCCACCCCTTCCCACGTCGACCCTACTGCCCGTCCCCTCCGGGGCCGGGGGTGCGCCGCTACCCTGCTGGGGTGAGTAAGAAGCAGCCCGCGCAGGCCCCCGCCCCCACTCCCACCCCCGCCGCCGTCCCGCCCGCCGCACTGCCCGGCCGGCTGACCGCCGCCGCCGTGCTCACCGCCCTGGAGGGCCTGGCGCTGGCCGGCCTCGGTGTCTACATGCTGTTCGTGGGCATCGCCGGCGACCCCGACTCGCCGCAGCAGGCCGAGACGGGCGGGCTCACCCTGCTCGCGCTCGCCGCGCTGCCGCTGGTCGCGGCCCGCGGGCTGCGCCTGGGCCGCCGCTGGAGCCGCGGCCCGGCACTGATCACCCAGCTGATGGCGCTGCCGGTCGCCTGGACCCTCTACAGCACGGGCGGCGCGATGGTCGCCGCCGCGGTCGCGCTGGCCCTGGCCGTGGTGGCCGTCGTCGTGCTGCTGGTGAACCCGACGGCGACCGAGGCACTCGGTATCGGGCCCGGCGCACAGGCCCGATAACCGGACGCCCTCTTTCCGGCTACTCCTCCACCAGGAGCTACTCCTCCACCAGGAGCTTCTCGCGGAGCTGGGCCAGCGTGCGGGCCAGCAGGCGGGAGACGTGCATCTGGGAGATGCCGACCTCCTGGGCGATCTGCGACTGGGTCATGTTGCCGAAGAACCGAAGCAGGAGGATCCGCTTCTCTCGCGGCGGGAGGCCCTCCAGCAGCGGCTTGAGGGACTCGCGGTACTCGACGCCCTCCAGGGCCTCGTCCTCCGCGCCCAGGGTGTCCGCGACCGCCGGCGACTCGTCGTCGGTGTCCGGGACGTCCAGCGAGAGCGTGCTGTAGGCATTGGCCGATTCGAGCCCCTCCAGCACCTCCTCCTCGGAGATCCCCAGCCGTTCGGCCAGTTCGTGCACCGTCGGGGAGCGGCCGTGCTGCTGGGACAGCTCCGCCGTGGCCGTCGTCAGCGAGAGCCGCAGCTCCTGCAGGCGCCGGGGCACCCGGACCGCCCAGCCCTTGTCACGGAAGTGGCGCTTGATCTCGCCGACCACCGTGGGCGTGGCGTACGTCGAGAACTCGACTCCGCGGTCCGGGTCGAACCGGTCCACCGATTTGATGAGACCGATCGTCGCGACCTGGGTCAGGTCGTCCAGCGGCTCACCGCGGTTGCGGAAGCGCCGCGCCAGGTGTTCGACCAGCGGCAGGTGCATCCGTACGAGCCGGTTGCGCAGCTCCGCCTTCTCCACCGAGCCTTCGGGCAGCGCCCGCAGCTCGATGAACAGGGCCCGCGCGCCACTGCGGTCGCGCGGGTCCGGCAGCGCCGCGGACACCGGGAACACCGGCGGCAGGGGCGCCACCGGCACCTCGGGGGCCGCGGTGGCGGCCTCCGGTGGCAGTGCCGGCAGTGATGGCTGTGGTTGGTCGTGCTGGTTCTCGCTCATAGGGCCCGCCCGTCGCTCCGCCGAGTCCAAAAAGCCGTCTTCCGCATCCGCGTCAGCCGGGTGCGGCCGGGCGTGCTGCTGCTCCGGGATGCCGCCGTCGACCTCGTGCCGTACCCGGGGCCGATCCCCGCCCCGCACCGGGATCTCCCCGCCGCTCACGCCGGGCCTGGTCCCGCGCCGCGCTGTTTGTAGAGGCTGATGCTCACCGTCCGGTTCTCCTCGACCGTGGCCTCGACCTTGCCGGCCAGCGCCGACAGGACCGTCCACGCGAACGTGTCACGCTCCGGCGCGCGCCCGTCGGTGGTCGGCGCGGAGACGGTCACCTCCAGCGAATCCTCGATCAGCCGGAAGACGCAGCTGAGGACGGAGCCCGGCACGGCCTGCTGGAGCAGGATCGCGCAGGCCTCGTCCACCGCGATGCGGAGGTCCTCGATCTCGTCGAGGGTGAAGTCCAAACGTGCTGCGAGGCCGGCCGTGGCCGTCCGCAGCACCGACAGGTAGGCACCCGCAGCGGGCAGCCGGACTTCCACGAAGTCCTGAGTCCCGGGCTCGCCTGCGATCTGGGACACCCTCACCTCCAAGGTGGTACGAGCTCTGTTCGCCGGTGACGCTATCGCGATCCGGGCGATCGTGTCGCGGCACCCCTCGTGGCACCCGCTGTGAGCGCCCGCCAGTCATGCCTCTGCCCAGTGACTGATGGTAAGCCCATGGGTACGCACAGTGGCTAGGGGTCTGCGGGGCCCAAATCGGGGGAGCCGGCGGAGGGTTGACCTACCCCGCCTCACACGATCGAACCGTCGACAAAACACCATCGCCAGGTCTCGCCCGGCTCGAAGCTCCGCATCACCGGGTGGCCGGTCTCCTGGTGGTGCGCGGTGGCGTGCCGGAAGGGGGACGAGTCACAGCAGGCCACGTGTCCGCACCCCAGGCACATGCGCAGCTGCACGGGGTGGCTGCCGAGCACCAGACATTCGGGGCACGTCTGTGCAGACGGGATGGGCTCGGGGCGCGGCAGTTCGGCAACGTGGGTGCACTCGCTCATGATGGCCAGCGTACGACCAGGGTGCGGGCGCGCGACGATGTGCGGAGGGATCTTCCATGGAGGTATTGCCGCTGGTGGCGCTCGTCGCGGGCAGTGCGGCCGTGGCGGGGCTGGCCCGCCGTACGCCGGTGCCCGCGCCGCTGCTGCTGGTCGCCGCCGGACTGCTGGCCGCGTACGTCCCGGGCGTGCCCGCGTACACCCTCGATCCGCACATCGTGCTGCCGCTGCTGCTCCCGCCGCTGCTGCACACGGCCGCCGTCGACAGTTCGTACCTGGACCTGAGGACGAACATCCGGCCCATCGCGATGCTCTCCGTGGGCTACGTGCTCTTCGCGACGCTCGCCGTCGGGTACGCGACGTACCTGGTGGTGCCGGGACTGACCGTGCCGGTGGCGCTCGTGCTGGGCGCGGTGATCGCGCCGCCCGACGCCGTCGCCGCCACCGCGATCGCCCGCAAGCTCGGACTGCCGAACCGGATGACGACCATCCTGGAGGGTGAGTCCCTGGTCAACGACGCGACCGCGATCACCGCGTACAAGGTGGCGCTGGCGGCGGCGGTCGGGGTGAGCGCCGGCTGGGCGGGCGGGATCGCGGAGTTCCTGTTGGCCTCGGTGGGCGGGGTCGGCGTGGGCCTGCTGCTGATGGTGCCGATCCACCAGCTCCGCAAGCGGATGAAGGAACCCCTGCTCCAGAACACCCTCTCGCTGCTGATCCCCTTCGTGGCGTACGCGGCGGCCGAGCGGGTGCACGCCTCCGGAGTGCTGGCGGTGGTCGTGGTCGCGCTGTACCTCGGGCACCGCAACTGGCAGGTCGACTTCGCCACCCGGCTCCAGGAGGAGGCGGTGTGGAAGATGGTCGCCTTCGTGCTGGAGTCGGTGGTCTTCGCGCTGATCGGACTCCAGCTGCCGGTGGTCCTGAGGGGCCTGGGGGAGTACGAGGGCCTGGACGCGGCCTGGTACGCGACCGCCGTCTTCCTCGCGGTGGTGGTGGCCCGGTTCCTGTGGGTGTTCCCGGCGACCTTCGTGCCGCGCTGGATGTCGCGGCGGATCGTGGAGCGGGAGCCGGAGACCGACTGGAGGGCCCCGGTGATCGTGGGGTGGGCCGGGATGCGGGGCGTGGTCTCGCTGGCCATCGCCTTCTCCGTGCCGATGTCGGTCCCGCACCGGAACCTGATCCTCTTCCTGACCTTCACGACGGTCATCGGGACGCTGGTCGTGCAGGGGCTGACGCTGCCGCCGCTGATCAGGGCGCTGAAGCTGCCGCCGAAGGACGTGCGGGCCGAGACCCTGGCGGAGGCGCAGGCTCAGAGCGAGGCCTCGCGGGCGGCGGAGGAGCGGCTGGACGAGCTGCTGGAGGAGCCGGAGAACAGCACCCTGCCGCCGCCGCTGGCGGACCGGCTGCGGACGGTGCTGGAGCGGCGGCGCAACGCGGTGTGGGAACGGCTGGGCGAGGTCAACGCGCTGACGGGGGAGTCGGCGGACGACGTCTACCGGCGGCTCGCACGGGAGATGATCGAGGCCGAGCGGGAGGTCTTCGTCGCGCTGCGGGACGAGCGGCGGATCGACGACGAGATGCTGCGGGTGCTGCTGCGCAGGCTGGACCTGGAGGAGGCGGCGGCCTACCGCGAGGAGGCCTGACCCTGCCGGGGGCTTGGCGGGGTTGGCCGGGCCGAGCCCGGGGGTGCGGGTGCCGGTGTGAGGTGTCGGCCGGCCCGGCCCATCCTTCAGCCTCGCCGGCGCTTGAGGCGCGGTCCGGGGCCGAGCCCCGCTCCTCCAGCCTCGCCGGCGCTTGAGGCGCGGGGTCCGGGGCGGAGCCGCGCTCCTTCAGCCTCGCCGGCGTTTGAGGCGCGGGGTCCGGGGTCGAGGCCCGCTCCCTCTGCCTCGCCGGCGTTTGAGGCGCGGGGTCCGGGGTCGAGGCCCGCTCTTTCAGCCTCGCCGGCGTTTGAGGCGCGGGGTCCGGGGCGGAGTCCCGGGAAACGGAGAAAGGGCGGGGCGGGGAGCAGCTCCGCGCAGC
Source organism: Streptomyces sp. NPDC028910 (assembly GCF_055564955.1). Lineage (NCBI taxonomy): Bacteria > Bacillati > Actinomycetota > Actinomycetes > Kitasatosporales > Streptomycetaceae > Streptomyces > Streptomyces sp. NPDC028910. The sequence goes on from NZ_JBVHVF010000005.1 coordinate 81,011, forward strand.
GGGTGGGCCGCACCGGCTCGGACTGCCGGGCGCGGTCTGCTGCGGGGCCGCGGCTCGGGCGGACCGCCCGTCGCTCCGCCGCGCCTTCCGCGGCCTCCCGAGGGGTGCGGCTGGCCACGTACGCCGGAGCGCTCGCCTTCGTCCCGTACGCGGGGATGAAGCGGATCCAGGCGGCAGGCGGCGCCTTCGCCGGATACGGCTTGGACCTGGTGACGGCCACGCGCTCCTCCTGGCTGCGCACCCGCTCGGTCACGGCCGCCCCGTGATCACCGCGGCCAGAGTCGTGCCGGGCGGGAAGGTGCCGGAGGCGGTGAGCGTGGCCAGGGCCCACAGGAGCTTGGCCACGTAGATCCGCTCGACGGGCAGGCCGTGGCGGGACTCGAAGTCGGCGGCGAAGGCGTCGAGGGCGGCCGGGACCCGGGCGTAGCCGCCGTGGTGGAAGCCCTCGGCCAGGCTCCAGTCGCCCGCCGGGGCACCGAAGGCGGCCCGCTGGAGGGAACGTATCTCCTCGGTCAGGAAACCGCCCGCCAGGACCGGTACGCCGAGCGCCCGCTGTCCGGGGGCCAGCCCGGCCGCCAGGCCCGCCACGGTCCCGCCGGTGCCGCAGGCCACCGCCACCACCTCGGCCGCGCCCCGCAGCTCGCGGCCGAGCTCGGCGCAGCCCTCCAGGGCGAGGGCGTTGCTGCCGCCCTCGGGGACCACGTACGCGCCGGTCGCGCCCGCCCCGTCCACCAGCCGCGCCAGCGCCTGCGGCTCGGCCTTGCCGCGGTACTGCGACCGGGAGACGAAGTGCAGCCGCATGCCGTCGGCCGCGCACCGGGCGAGGGAGTCGTTCAGGGGCCGCCCGGCCAGCTCGTCGCCGCGCACGATGCCGACCGTGCGCAGGCCCAGCAGCCGCCCGGCGGCCGCGGTGGCCCGCAGGTGGTTCGAGTACGCCCCGCCGAAGGTGACCAGGCAGTCGTGCCCCGCCTCCACCGCGGCGCGGAGGTTCGGCGAGAGCTTGCGCCACTTGTTTCCCGGCAGCTCGGGATGGACGAGGTCGTCCCGCTTCAGCAGAAGCCGTACGCCGTGCCGGTCGAACCTGTCGTCGCGGATCTCCTGCAAGGGGGACGGCGGGCGTGGCTGCAAGAGCACGTCAAGGTTCGAGGGGCGGTTCACCCGTCCATTGTGGGGCGCTCCTGCCCGTGCCGTCGCACGTCAGAGCCCCGCCCACACCCATCGGGGCGCGCGAACGGGGCGGGAGCCGGCGCGCCCGGCCCCGCGCGTCCGCCTGCTCGTCGTGAGCGCCGGACTCGGCTCCACAGCCCTCGGCGACGCGTACCTAGGCCGACCCGTGCGCTGACAGGCCCTGCCGGGGGTTGCGGGCCCTTCCCAAGCGTCCTGAGCGGGCCGGCTGGTCGCCGTCCCCGTGCGGCTCCGGGGGCGGCGACCTTCACGGCCGGCCGGCGGGTGTCACTTCAGGCGCTCGTCGATGCGTTCGCGCAGGGACTCCATCGTGAAGCCCTTGGGGTCGATCTTGCCCGGCTGCCATTCGAGGTGGCCGATCACCGAGCGGGCCGTCCAGGCGTGGACCCGGCAGACGGCCGCCGCCGCGCGGGTGATGGCTTCGAGCTGGACCGCCGGCCAGGGGTCCTCGCCGTCGCCGAGGTTCTCGCACTCGAAGCCGTAGAAGTGGCGGTTGCCGTCGGTGTCCGCCTGCCGGTCCGGCGGGAGCCGCTTCTCCGCGATCACCGCCGCCAGGACGTCGGAGTCGCCGGAGCCGGCGTGGTTGGCGCGGCCGAAGCCGACCAGGTGGACGCGGCCGTCCTTGGCGATCACGCCGTGGCAGAGCGGGCCCGGCAGGGCGCTGTGGCCTTCGCGGCAGAGCTGGACGGTGTACGGGGTGCCGCGGGTGACGGTGTGGTGGATCATCACCCCGTGCACCGGGCCCCAGGGGCCCTTGTGATCGCGGTTGTGGGTGCGCCAGGCGCCGACTTCGACGACGGTCAGACCCTCGTTGCGCAAGGCGCTGATGAACCGGTCCGCGGACATGGGTGCGGCCATGGCCGCCTCCTTCGTTGCGGTGCGCGACGGATACCCTCTGTGCCCGTCTCGTCACTCAACGGTTTAGTGGAGGCGGCCCTTCCGCGGCTAGTGCCTTCGTACGGCGAGCGAGCCGATTCGGACACGAACACGGACACGAACGCGGACACGGACGCGCGTCCGGCCGAGGCGTCGACCTGTGTGTGCGTCAGGGCCCGGTCGCCGCGCGGTGGGTGCCCGAGCCGTCGCGGTGTGGACTCGCGTTCGAGCCCCGCCGTCGGGTCGGCTCAGGCGGGCCGGCAGGCGGTGGGAATCAGCCATCGGCCCGGGGGCGGCGGATGTCGACTCCCGTGTCGCCCTGCCCGAAATGCCCGGCATACCCGGCAGGCGTCCTGTCGGGGTCGCCGCCATGTCGTTCGTCGTCAGTCGGACCCGGGAGGTGGCGCCGGGCGGCCGCGCCAAACCACCACAAAACGGCGGCTTGGCTGAAACCGGTGGGGTGCAAGGGGCTCGCGGGGCGTCTGGGAGAAGAGTTGGACCCCAGAGAGTGCCCCGCCCCCGGATGGAGTAGTCCCACCCTTTTGTGTAATGGTCTCACCACGCTGCGTGCTGAAAGGCTCGTCCCGCAGGTCCACGAGTCATCGAAAGGGACATACATGTCGGTCCAGGCAGGCTCCGAGTCCGAGGCCCAGACACCGCAGCGCAGTCTCGGGACGACGGCCGCGCGGAACTTGGCCACCACGACCAAGTCCGCGCCGCAGATGCAGGAGATCACCTCGCGGTGGCTCCTGAAGATGCTGCCGTGGGTGTCGGTGCAGGGCGGCACGTACCGCGTCAACCGCCGGCTGAGCTACTCGGTCGGCAACGGCGTCGTGGAGTTCATCAAGACCGGGACCCAGGTCCAGGTCATCCCCGCCGAGCTCGGTGAGCTCCCGCTCCTGCGCGACTACGACGACGAGGCCGTCCTCACCGAACTCGCCCAGCGGTGCCGGCAGCTCGACTTCGAGGCCGGCCAGGAGCTCACCTCCTTCGGCAGCCCCTCCGACCAGGTATTCCTCCTCGCCCACGGCCGCATCGACCAGGTGGGCCCCGGCCCCTACGGTGACGACGCCGTCCTCCAGACCGTCGCCGACGGCGCCTTCTTCGGCGAGAACTCCCTCGTCGATGAAGAATCGATTTGGGAGTACACCGCCCGCGCCGCCACCTCCGGCACCGCACTGGTCCTGACCCGCCAGGACTTCCAGCTCCTCGCCGACCGGGTCGATTCGCTGCGCGAGCACGTGGAGCGCGTACGGGCCCTGCCCGCCCAGCGCACCAACAAGTACGGCGAGGCCGCGATCGACCTCTCCGCCGGCCACCAGGGCGAGGCCGTCCTCCCGGGCACCTTCGTGGACTACGAGGCCCACCCGCGCGAGTACGAACTCTCCATTGCACAAACGGTCCTGCGCGTGCACACCCGCGTCGCCGACCTCTACAACCAGCCGATGAACCAGACCGAGCAGCAGTTGCGGCTCACGGTCGAGGCGCTGCGCGAGCGCCAGGAGCACGAGATGCTCAACAACCGCGAGTTCGGCCTGCTCCACAACGCCGACTACGACCAGCGCATCCAGCCGCACGACGGCGCACCCAGCCCCGACGACATGGACCAGCTGCTCAGCATGCGGCGCGGCTCCAAGCTCTTCCTGGCGCACCCCAAGGCGATCGCCGCCTTCGGCCGCGAGTGCAACAAGCGCGGGCTCTACCCGGAGTCGGTGGAGATCAACGGCAATCGGGTGCCGTCCTGGCGCGGAGTGCCGATCTTCCCGAGCAGCAAGATCCCGATCAGCGACGCCCGCACCACGTCGATCCTGTGCATGCGTACCGGCGAGGAGGAGCAGGGTGTGATCGGCCTGCACCAGCCGGGCATCCCGGACGAGATCGAGCCGAGCCTGTCGGTCCGCTTCATGGGGATCAGCGAGCAGGCGATCATCTCGTACCTGGTCACCGCCTACTTCTCCGCCGCCGTGCTGGTGCCGGACGCGCTCGGCGTGCTGGAGAACGTCGAGATCGGCCGCTGGCGCTGAGTGCGGTGAACACCATCGCGACCGGCGAGGGTCAGGAGGCGGCGGCCCTGCTGGAACGGACGAGGGAAAAAGTCGACCCGGAACTGCGCCGGACGGTCGAGAGCCTGCCCGGTTCGATGCGGCGCGTGGCCATGTACCACTTCGGCTGGGAGCGCGAGGACGGCACCCCGGCCGCGGGCTGCGCCGGCAAGGCCCTCCGGCCGGCCCTGGTGCTGGCGGCGGCCCAGGCCCTGCGCGGGCCGGGGGCAGGGCCTGGAGCCGGGCCGGGGGCCGGGCCGGCTGACGACGCCGTACGGGCGGCGGCGGCCGTGGAGTTGGCGCACAACTTCACGCTGCTCCACGACGACGTCATCGACCGGGACGTCCGGCGGCGCGACCGGGCCACCGCTTGGACCGTCTTCGGGATACCGGACGCGATCATCACGGGCGACGCCATGATGGCCCTCGCGCTGCGGCTGCTCGCGGAGGATCCGCATCCGGCCTCGGCAGCGGCCTCGGCCCGGCTCGCGGCCTGCGTCATCGAGCTGTGCGGGGGCCAGCGGGCGGACTGCGCCTTCGAGCAGCGTACGTACGTCTCGCTCGACGAGTGCCTGGTCATGGCCACGGCCAAGACCGGGGCGCTGCTGGGCTGCGCGTGCGCGCTGGGCGCGCTGTACGCGGGGGCCGGGCCGGACGAGGTCGACGCCATGGACGCCTTCGGGCGGGAGGCCGGGCTGGCCTTCCAGCTGATCGACGACCTGATCGGCATCTGGGGGGACCCGGGGCACACCGGCAAGCCCGCCGGGGCCGATCTGATCGCGCGCAAGAAGTCCCTCCCGGTCGTGGCCGCCCTCACCTCGGACACCGCGGCGGGGGAGGAGCTGGCCGCCCTGTACGCGGGCCCCATGACCGGGGACGACGTACTCCGGGCCGCCGACGCGGTGGACCGGGCCGGGGGGCGCGACTGGGCGCAGGCCCACGCCGCGGACCGGATGGGCCGGGCGGTCCAGCAGCTGTCGCGTGCCGTCCCGGACCTCGGGGCGGCGGGCGGGCTGCTGGCGCTCGCGGAGTTCGTGACGCGTCGTACGAGGTGACGGCGCGGCGGGTGACGCGTCGTACGAGGTGACCGCGCAGCGGCGCGAGCAGGCCCGTCCCGGCATCACATGGTGCCGGAACGGGCCTTACCGCATGTTCGGGTCAACTCTAGGATCACTCACGGTTGTTGACACGTGAGCGAAGGGTGTGACCAGTGGCGCTGGAGATACGGCAGGCGGATCAGTCGGACCGGGACGCGGTGGCGCGGTTGCTCGACGAGGCCTTCCGCACCGACCCGGTGAGCAGCTGGGTCTTCCCGGACCCGGAGCACCGGGCCGCGGTGCACGGGAAGTTCCTGGGCGTCTTCGTGGACGTGGCGCTGGCCGAGGGCCGGATCGACTACGCGGTGGACGGCTCGGCGGCCGCGCTGTGGCTGCGGATCCCGGCGGGCGAGCCGGAGGGCGAGGACGAGATCCCGGCGCGGATGCGGGCGGTGGCCGACCCGGACAACGAGCGGTGCGAGCTGGTCGGCCGGCTCACGGGGGCGGTGCACCCGACGGCGGAGGAGCACGAGTACCTGCTGATGATCGCGGTCGCCCCGGGGCGGCAGGGGGAGGGGCTGGGCAGCGAGCTGATCCGGCCGGTGCTGGAGCACTGCGACCGCGAGGGCGTGCCGGCGTACCTGGAGGCGAGCAGCGAGCGCAGCAGGGGACTGTACGAGCGGCTCGGCTGGGAGCTCGCCGGAGAGCCGGTGCGGCTGCCGGAGGGGCCGCTGATGTGGCCGATGTGGCGCAAGCCGCGGGGGTAGGCACGCGAGGGTTGCGTAACCACTTCAGCTGAAGTACTTTAACCGGCGTGCCCCCGGTGCGGTGGCACTGTCGAACGGAAGAGAATCGCTTGCGCAAGCTCACGTACTTCATCGCCACGTCGGTCGACGGCTTCATCGGTGCCCCGGACGGCGACGGCGACTTCTTCTACAGCCACCTCGACCGCGAGTTCATCGACCACCTCAAGGCCGAGTACCCCGAGACCATCGCCGCCGAGGGGCGGGCCCAGCTCGGGATCCAGGACGCCGTGCCGAAGCGCTTCGACGCGGTGATCATGGGGCGCAACACGTACGAGCCGGGCCTCAAGCAGGGCGTCACCAGCCCCTACGGCCACCTGCCCGAGCAGTACGTCGTCTCGCGCTCCCTCACCACCCCGCCGGACCCGCAGGTGGAGCTCATCAGCGGGGACGTGGTGGCCCGGGTGCGCGAGCTCAAGGCCCGGGACGGGCTCGGCATCTGGCTGTGCGGCGGGGCGGACCTGGCCGGTCAGCTGATCGACGAGATCGACGAGTTCATCGTCAAGACGTACCCGGTCTTCGTGGGCACCGGGATGCCGATGTCACGGGCCGGCTTCGCGGTGCGTCCCCTGGAGCTCACCGGGGCCACGACCCTCGGCGGCGGCCAGACCATCACCACGTACGCCGTCAAGCGCTGACCGCGCCGGTCCCTGCGGTCGCTGCGGTCCCTGCGGTCGCTGCGGTCCCTGGTCACTCCGGCCCCTGCGGTCCTTCCGGCTCCAAAAGGTGCGGATCCGTCCTACCGTGGAGGTATGGCCGGTGAAGAGCAGCAGCACGCACACGAGACGGTGGCCCCGCAGGCCGGGCGCGAACAGCGGACGTGCCCGGCGTGCGGGAGCCCCGTCGACACGGTGCTCAGACGGCGCAAGTCCCTCGGGATCTTCATTCCGGAGTGGGTCCGGGGTCCTTGCAAGAACCCGGACTGCCCGGAGTACGTGGGCCCCGAGGAGCGGTGACTCAGCCCTTGGCGGCGAGATCCTTCGCGTCCAGGCCGGAGGCGAAGCCGTTGGCCCAGAGCTGGTTGACGCGCGCCCGCTCGGTGGAGTTCGGCGTGGCGTTCGTGCACGAGGTGCCCGGACCGCCACCCGACATCAGCTCGCTGCACGGGCCCGAGTAGTGGTCCGGCAGGCCCAGCACGTGGCCGGTCTCGTGCGAGGTCACCCGGGTGGAGTTGTAGATCTGGTTCTGCCGGTAGTCGAGGAAGATGTAGCCCCGACCGTGCCCGTCCGTGCTCGCGTACGAGCCGCGTGAGTCATTGCCCTCGCGGTACGAGAAGTTCCCGCCGGAGGACACCTCCTGCAGCTTGACGTTGGTCACCGAGCTGTTCCAGATCTGCGTGGAGCGGGCTATCTGGGTACGGAAGCTGGGCGCGTTGCGGGTGTTGTACGTGACGGTCACGGCCAGAGCGCCGGGGTTCGCGGCACGCTGCTCGGCGACCGAGCGCCGCACGGCCTCGAAGAAGGCGCGGTTGGCGGCCTCATTCTCCTGCGAGCGGTCGTAGGCGGCGTAGCTCGCGGCGTTGCCGGCGGGGGCGGGCGCGGCGGTGGCGGTGGGGACGACGCCGAGGGTGGCGGCGAGGCCGAGGCCGACGGTGGTGGCCAGCATGGCCTTTCGGGAGTGGCGCATGTGGGGGAGCTCCTACTCGTCCGGTGCGGTGGGGGGTGGTCGTTCGGTACCGGAGTCTGCGGGAGCGGAAGTGCCCGGCGGATGATGTCACTGCCCGATAGCGCCGGCCTATCGGGAAGATTTCGACAGCCCAACTAGCATGAGAATGGCGGGATTCGGGGGGCTATCGGTGGCTGGTGCGGTCCACCGGGACCGGCCTACTCTCGGGGCATGGAGCTCGAGGTCAGGCACCTGCGCGCGCTGTGCGCCATCGCCGATGCCGGCAGCCTGCACAAGGCCGCCCGGCAACTCGGCGTGAGCCAGCCCTCCTTGACGACCCAGCTGCGCCGCATCGAACGGGCCCTGGACGGCGAGCTGTTCCTGCGCGAGCGCACCGGGTGCCGGCCCACCCCCTTCGGCCGCACCGTACTGGGCCGGGCCCGCCCGCTGCTCGCCGAGATGGCCGCGCTGGTCGCGGAGGCCCGGGCGCTGGCCCACGGCCCCCGGCTGCGCATCGGCTCCACGGCCAGCCGGGCCCTGCCGGGGTGGCTGCGCAGGCTGCACCGGAGGCTGCCCGACACCGAGACCTCGCTGGTCGTGGACGTCTCCGCCAACGCGCTGCTCAGGATGGTGGACGCGGGGCAACTGGACGTGGCGTTCGTGCACGAGGTGGAGGGCAGCCCGCTGCGGGTGCCGGCCGGGCTCCAGACGCACGTGCTGATGGAGCGGGAGCCGCAGTTCGTCTCGATGTCGCGGGACCATCCGGCCGCCGTGCAGGATGTGGTCTCCTTACGGGACCTGGCCGCCGACCGCTGGATGGTGGACCCCTCGGTGGACGGCGAGTGGGACGGGCTGCGGCGCGTCTTCGCGGGGGCCGGGCTGGACCCGCCGGTGCTGCACGCCGACTACCACACGGCGGCCTCGCTGATCATCTCCGGCGAGGCGGTGGCGCCGTGCCAGCCGACGTCCGGGCCGCGCGAGGACATGGCTATCCGGCCGCTGTCGGGGGACCCGCTGGCGGTGCGGCTGCTGCTGGCGACCCGGCCGGGGGCGCATGCGGAGGTCTACGCGGATCTCCGCGCCGCCTATCGCGAGGCGGCGCTGCGGACGCCGCCGTACCGCGCGTGGCTGCGGCATCACGAGAGCCCGCTCCTGGAAGCGGCCTGACCCGCCTGCCCGCCTACGGCCGAGCCACCGCTCCCGGGGCTCCGCCCCAGACCCCGCGCCTCAAACGCCGGCGGGGCTGAAAAGACCGGGGCTCCGCCCCGAACCCCGCGCCTCAAACGCCGGCGGGGCTGGATCTTTCAGCCTCGCCGGCGTTTGAGGCGCGGGTCCGGGCGGAGCCCGGGAAACGGTGAAAGGGCGGGGCGGGGAGAGGCTCCGCGCAGCGGCTCCCGGCCCCGCCCAGCGCGACGTACGAGCGTTCGCCGTCCTAGATCGGCGTGTTCACACGCTCGGGCACATCACCTCACATCGCGGACTCCGGCAGCGCCCTTGACTTCGCCCGACCGCGATATATCGTGTTGAACAGAAGACGCGATATGTTGCGTGCGTCGAGCCCCGTCCGTGAACGCACGAGGAGGATCAGCACCATGGCAGAGCAGTCGTCCCAGCCGTCGCAGTCGACGTGGCACTTCGCCGGGCCCGGGAAGCTCACCTTCGAGGAGCCGGTCACCGAGCTCCGCGTGCGCGTCGTGAGCGGCACCGTGAACGTGGTCGCCGCCGAGGACGGGCCCGCCCGCCTGGAGGTGACCGAGGTCGACGGACCGCCCCTCTACGTCGTGCAGGACGGCGGCACCCTCACCGTCTCCTACGAGGACCTGCCCTGGAACGGTGCCCAGGGCTTCAAGCAGTGGTTCGAGGCCAAGCCCTGGAAGACCTGGTCCGGCTCGGCCTCCGGCCGCAAGGCCTGGGAGCGCAGCGCCGCCTTCACCCTCACCGTCCCCGCGTCCACCCGGGTCCACGTGGCCGCGGTCGACGCCACCGCCTTCGTCTCCGGCATCTCCGGCGGCACCGACGTCAACGGGGTCTCGGGCGACGCCACGCTGGTCGGGCTGTCCGGCCGGGTCAAGGCGCACACCGTCTCCGGCAGCGTCGAGGCCCAGTCGGTCACCGGCGACCTCGGCTTCCACTCCGTGTCCGGCGGCCTGACGGTGGTCGACGGCGCGGGCGTGAGCGTACGGGCCGACTCGGTCAGCGGTGACATGCTCATCGACCTGGACCTCGGCCCGGCCGCCGCGACACGCCCCGTGGACATCGCGCTGAAGTCCGTCTCCGGCCAGCTCGCGATCCGCCTCCCGCACCCCGCGGACGCCCGCGTGGAGGCCAACACCGCCACCGGCGGCGTGTCCAACGCCTTCGAGGACCTGCGGGTCTCCGGCCAGCTGGGCGCCAAGCGGATCGCCGGCACGCTCGGTTCCGGTACCGGCACCCTGCGGGCCACCACCGTCTCCGGCGCCATCGCACTGCTGCGCCGCCCGCACCCCGACGCCGACGCCTCGGCCCCCGCTCCCGCTCCCCTCGCGCTCGACAAGAAGGTGCTCTGACATGCCGCCCGTCTTCGCCCACGGCCGCCTCCGCCTCTACCTCCTCAAGCTGCTGGACGAGGCCCCGCGGCACGGGTACGAGGTGATCCGCCTGCTCGAGGAGCGCTTCCAGGGTCTCTACGCGCCTTCCGCGGGCACCGTGTACCCGCGCCTGGCGAAGCTCGAGGCCGAGGGCCTGGTCACGTACGCCACCGAGGGCGGGCGCAAGGTGTACTCCATCACCGAGGCCGGCCGCGCCGAACTGGCCGACCGCAGCGGCGAACTGGCCGACCTGGAGCTGGAGATCCGCGACTCGGTCACCGAACTGGCCGCCGAGATCCGCGACGACGTCCGGGGCGCGGCGGGTGACCTGCGGCGCGAGATGCGGGCGGCGGCCTCCGCGTCGGCGGCCCACGTGGGCGAGGACGAGTCCTGGAAGGCGGCCAAGGAGGAGCTGCGCAAGGCGAGGCAGGAGTGGAAGGAGCAGGCGCGCCGGGCGAAGGACGAGAGCCGCCGGGCCCGCGAGGAGGCGCAGCAGGCCCGCCGCCAGGCCAAGGAGGCCCAGGAGCGGGCCCGCGAGGAGGTGCAGCGCATCGCGGGCCAGCTCCAGGAGCAGTTCGCCAAGTCCGGGGGCGTCCTGGGCAGCCTGGCCGGCGCGTGGCTCGGCGGCGGTACGTCGGCCGTGCCGCCGGTGGCGGATGTGGCGGCGGATGATGTGGCGGCGGACGCGGACTGGGCCGAGGACCTGACGCCCACCGGCGACCCGGCCCGCGACCTGGACCGGCTGCTGGACCGCTTCCGCGACGAGGTGCGTGACGCTGCGCGCGACCACGGGGTGAGTCCGGCTCAGCTGGCGCAGGCGCGTACGGATCTCGCGGCCGCGGCGGCCCGGCTCAGGACGACCCTTCGGGAGGGGCAGGGGCAGTAGGTCCGGCTGACGCGCCGCCGCCGGGGCTCCGCCCCGGGCCCCGCGCCTCAAACGCCGGCGAGGCTGAAAGGCCGGGGCTCCGCCCCGGACCCCGCGCCTCAAACGCCGGCGAGGCTTTTTGGGTCAGGCCGCCAGGGTTGCCTCGGCCGTGGTGTAGGTGATGCCGTGGTCCGTCAGGACCTCGGCGACCGTGCCGGGGCGGGAGAGCAGGGCCAACAGCAGGTGCAGGGTGCCGATGTGGGGGTCCTTGCGGTCGAGGGCGATGCGGAGGGACTGCTCCAGGACCTTCTTCGAGCCCTCGGTGAAGGGGACGTGGTAGCTGCCGGCCCGGTCGTCCGGCTCGGCGCGGCCCAGGACCGAGCGGAGCGAGGCGCCCAGCGTCCGCCTGCGCGGCGCCGGTGCGCAGAGGGCGCCTTCGCCGTGGGTCTCCTCGATGCGGGAGACGATCTGCGTGAGGTCGATGCCGAGTCCGGCCAGTGCCTCCTCGTCCGCCCGGGACATGCCGCCCCGGCGGCGGGCCGCCGTGAGGTCGGCGGCCACGGCGGCGCGGTCCACGCCCAGGGGGTCCAGTGCCCCCAGGGTCAGCAGGGAGAGCAGCAGGTGCTCCTCGGTGACCGTGGCGTCCCCGTGCTGCCGGGCCTCGGTGACCGCCCCCGTCACGGTGGACCGGGCGTCGTGGGTGAAACGTTCGAACATCAGAGCCTCCCGTACTTCTTGTGCACGGCCTGCCGGCTGACGCCCAGCTCGGCCGCGATCTCCTGCCAGGACCATCCCTGCGCGCGGGCGCTGCGTACCTGTACGGCCTCCAGCTGCTCCAGCAGCCTCCGGAGGGCGGCCACGGCACGCAGGCCCACGCGCGGGTCACGGTCACCGGCCCGCTCGGCGAGATCGGTGGCTTCCGTCATGAGTGTCAATGTAGGTTGACGGAGGAGGAGCTGTCAACCTTTGTTGACGTCTTCCGTTACGGCCTGAGGACGATCTTTCCGAAGAGGTCGCCCGACGCGAGCTTCTCGAACCCCTCGCGCGCCCGGTCCAGCGGCAGGACCTCGTCGATCACCGGCCGCAGCCCGGTCGTGGCGCAGAACGCCAGCAGGTCCTCCAGCTCGTCCTTCGAGCCCATCGTCGAGCCGACCACCTTCAGCTCCAGGAAGAAGATCCGGGTCAGCTCGGCGTGCGCCGGGCGGTCGCCGCTCGTGGCGCCGGAGATCACCAGGGTGCCGCCCGGGCGCAGGGACTTCACCGAATGGGACCAGGTGGCCGCGCCCACCGTCTCGATCACCGCGTCCACCCGCTGCGGCAGCCGCGCGCCCGGCTCGTACGCCTCCACCGCGCCCAGCTCCACGGCGCGCTTGCGCTTGGCCTCGTCCCGGCTGGTGGCGTAGACCCGCAGGCCGGCCGCCTTGCCGAGGGCGATGGCGGCGGTCGCGACCCCGCCGCCGGCGCCCTGCACGAGGACGGAGTCCCCGGGGCGTACCCCGGCATTGGTGAACAGCATCCGATAGGCCGTCAGCCAGGCCGTCGGCAGGCAGGCGGCCTCCTCGAACGACAGCTCGGCGGGCTTGCGTAGGACGTTCCAGGCGGGGACGGTCACCTGCTCGGCGAAGGTGCCCTGGTAGCGCTCGGTCAGGATCGAGCGGGGCTCGTCCGGGCCGACCCCGTGGCCGCTCTGGCCGATGACGGAGTGCAGGACGACCTCGTTGCCGTCCTGGTCGATCCCGGCGGCGTCGCAGCCGAGGATCATCGGGAGTTTCTCCTGGCCGAGGCCGACCCCGCGCAGCGACCACAGGTCGTGGTGGTTGAGGGAGGCGGCCTTGACGTTCACGGTCACCCAGCCGGGCCGGGCCTCGGGGGCCGGGCGGTCGCCCAGCTCAAGGCCGTTCAGCGGCTGGTCACGGTCGATTCGGGCGGCGTAGGCAGCGAACATGCCGCGACGCTACCGCTCGGTAGGCATGGTTTCCAGCCCTGACCGGGCTCGACCGGCCCGGCAGGGCACGCCCGGTCGCCGCCGCCGGAGCCACGTACGCGGTGCGGCCCTCGCTGGGCCCTGGGGCTCCGCCCCGGACCCCGCGCCTCAAACGCCGGCGAGGCTGTATTTGCGGGGCTGACATCAGACCGCGTACGCGAAGAGGCCCGGCGGGATCGATCCTGGATCGATCCCGCCGGGCCTCTCTCCGTACAGCTCGGCGCAGCGTTACGGCTCAGCGCGCCGTTCAGGCCAGGCGGGCCACGCCGTCGGCCTTCGCCGCCGCGGCGACGGCCGCGGCGACCGCCTCGGCCACGCGCTCGTCGAACGGCGACGGGATCACGTAGTCGGCGGCGAGCTCGTCACCCACGACACCGGCGATGGCGTCGGCGGCGGCGATCTTCATGCCCTCCGTGATCCGGGTGGCGCGCACCTTGAGGGCGCCCGCGAAGATGCCCGGGAACGCCAGCACGTTGTTGATCTGGTTCGGGAAGTCCGAGCGGCCCGTGGCCACGACCGCCGCGTACTTGTGCGCGACGTCCGGGTGGACCTCCGGGTTCGGGTTGGCCATGGCGAAGACGAAGGCGTCCTTCGCCATCGAGGCCACCGCCGCCTCCGGGACCGTACCGCCGGAGACGCCGATGAAGACGTCCGCGCCCACGAGCGCCGTCTCCAGGGAGCCGGTCTGGCCCGTCTTGTTGGTCAGGCCCGCGATCTCCGCCTTGACGTCCGTCAGGTCGGAGCGGTCCGCGGACACGACGCCCTTGCGGTCGGTGACGCAGACGTCGCCGATGCCCGCGTCCACCAGGATCTTGGCGATGGCGATGCCCGCCGCGCCCGCGCCCGAGATCACGGCGCGCAGGTCGCCGAGGGTGCGACCGGTCAGCTTGGCGGCGTTGCGCAGGGCGGCCAGCGTCACGATGGCGGTGCCGTGCTGGTCGTCGTGGAAGATCGGGATGTCCAGCGCCTCCTGGAGGCGGCGCTCGATCTCGAAGCAGCGGGGGGCCGAGATGTCCTCGAGGTTCACCCCGCCGAAGGAGGGAGCGAGACGGATGACCGTCTCGATGATCTCCTCCGTGTCCTTGGTGGCGAGCGCGATCGGAACCGCGTCCACACCACCGAACTGCTTGAACAGAATGGCCTTGCCCTCCATCACGGGGAGCGAGGCTTCGGGACCGATGTCACCGAGTCCGAGCACGGCCGTGCCGTCGGTGACGACGGCGACCACGTTGGACTTCCAGGTGTACTCGTTCACCAGCTCCGGCTGCTCGGCGATGGCGCTGCACACCTTCGCCACGCCGGGCGTGTACGCGAGCGACAGGTCGTCTTTGTCGGTGACCGGTACCGTGGCCTGGATGGCCATCTTGCCGCCCCGGTGCAACGCAAACACAGCGTCCGGGTTGTTCTCCGTGACGCTGTCGCTGTGAGGGTTGATGATCTCCGCTGCCACTGTGTGTGACCCCTTAAGTCCTTTGAATCGTTGAGGGTGGCCACTCCTGGTTAAGGGGTGGGCGGGCACCGCGTCCGTACTCCGCATCGACGGTTGGCCCGTCTCCGCGAAGGGGAGGTTCGTACGCGCGGGCGCGCCGCACGCGCGCCCTGAGCCCCGGATGAGGGGTGTAAGGATCTGTTCTACCCGAAGAACGCTCGCCCAGACGAGTCGATTCCCGCTCAACTGTAGGTCCGTTGTCCCGCTTTTGGCGAAAAGTCCAAACCTCAGTGTCCGGTAGGCGAGACGCTCCGTAGAAACTGCGGCCAAACTGCCTGGTCACGGCAGTATCTGCGGTCTTGATCCCCAATTCCCGCAGGCCTGTTGGGTGGCGCGGGTCGCCCGTTATCCGATTTTGACCTGACGGGCACCCTGAATGTCTCAGTCCGAATGGCAAGATGCCGTAATCACACGAGGTCGTGACACCCGATGGTGCGTGTCCGACCGTTTTCGATGCTTTTCCACCAGCCGGAGGAACGAAGCCATGACCGCAAGCACCACCCGTCGTACGACCGCCGCCCGGTCCCGGATCGCCGCGGTCGGCGCGATCGCGGTCGCCGGCGCCCTGATCCTCACCGGCTGTGGTGACCAGACCGACAAGTCCTCCACGGCTCCGTCGGGCCAGGCGAACAGCAGCGCGCCGCTCTTCTCGAAGCTTCCGAAGAAGATCCAGGACGCCGGTGTGATCAAGGTCGGCACGGACGCGACGTACAAGCCGATGGAGTTCACCGAGGGCGGCAAGATCGTCGGCGTGGACCCCGACATCGCGGCGGCCATGGCGAAGCAGCTCGGCGTCACGTTCAAGTTCGAGTCGGGCACCTTCGACACGCTGATCAGCAGCATGCAGACCGGCCGCAGCGACGTGGTCATGTCCTCGCTCAGCGACACCCCGGCCCGTCAGGAGGGCCTGGACGACAAGGGTGAGAAGACCGGTGCCGGCGTCGACTTCGTCGACTACTTCTCCTCCTCCACCGCCATCCTGGTCAAGAAGGGCAACCCGGAGGGCATCAAGACCCTCGACGACCTGTGCGGCAAGACGGTCGCCGTCCAGCGCGGCACCACCTACGAGACGGTCGCCAAGGGCCTGGCCGAGAAGTGCAAGACGGACGGCAAGGGCGAGCTCGCGATCGAGTCCTTCCCGACCGACGCCGAGGCCCAGACCCGCGTGAAGGCCGGCGGCGCGGTCGCCGACCTGAACGACGCCCCGGTCGCCTCGCACATCGCGAAGGAGGCGGGCGGCGGCAACGACTTCGAGGCCGTCATCACCGAGAGCGACGCCGGCTTCTTCGGCATCGCGGTGGACAAGAAGAACACCGAGCTGCGTGACGCGCTCAAGGAAGCCCTCGACGCGATCATCAAGGACGGCACGTACAAGGCCGCTCTGGACAAGTGGGGCGCGGGCTCCGGCGCCGTGACCGAGGCCAAGATCAACGCAGGCAAGTGACTCCCCGCGCCACCGCAGCACACTGAAGGGCAGTCACTGTGACTGACAAGCTCGACAAGGTCCCGGACCCGGCGGACACCCCGCCGGCCGGGCCCCTCCCCCCCGAGGCGATCCGCGCCATCCCGGTCCGCCACTACGGTCGCTGGATCAGCGCCGTGGTCGTCATCGGCCTGGTCGTGACGCTCGCGATCGCCTTCTCGCAGGGCAACGTCCGCTGGGCGACCGTCCCGGAGAAGCTGTTCGACCCCACCATCGTCCGTGGTGTCGGCAACACGATCTGGATCAGCGTCGCCTCGATGGCCCTGGGCCTGGTGCTCGGTGTCCTCTTCGCCGTGATGCGGCTCTCGAAGAACCCGGTGACCAGCACGATCGCCTGGTTCTACATCTGGCTGTTCCGCGGCACCCCGGTGTACGTGCAGCTCCTCATCTGGTTCAACCTCGCCCTGATCTTCCCGATCCTGAACCTCGGGTTCTACAAGGACGAGATGACCCAGGTCATGACGCCGTTCCTGGCCGCCCTGCTGGGTCTCGGCCTCAACGAGGGCGCGTACATGGCGGAGATCGTCCGGGCCGGCATCCAGTCGGTCGACGAGGGCCAGACGGAGGCCTCGCACGCGCTGGGCATGACCCGCATGCAGACCATGCGCCGGGTCGTGCTGCCGCAGGCCATGCGGGTGATCGTGCCGCCGTCGGGCAACGAGTTCATCAACATGCTCAAGACCTCGTCGCTCGTCGTCGCCGTGCAGTACTTCGACCTGCTGCGCGCGGCCCAGGACATCGCGTCCACCTCGTTCGCGGTGATGGAGATGTTCTTCGTCGCGTCGATCTGGTACCTCGCCCTGACCAGCGTGTTCAGCGTCGGCCAGTACTACCTGGAGCGCCGCTACGCCCGCGGTTCGCTCCGCTCCCTGCCGCCCACACCGTTGCAGAAGATCAAGGCGAAACTGTCCAGCCTCTCTGACCGCAAGGCGGTGGCCTGATGACGACTCCCATGGTGAAGGCCGAGGGCGTCCACAAGTCCTACGGTGCGGCGCACATCCTCAAGGGCATCGACCTGGAGGTCGCCCCGCGTGAGGTCTTCTGCCTGGTCGGCCCGTCCGGCTCCGGCAAGTCGACCTTCCTGCGGTGCATCAACCACCTGGAGCAGGTCAACGCCGGACGGCTGTACGTCGACGGGCACCTCGTCGGCTACCGCCAGAAGGGCGACAAGCTCTACGAGCTGAAGGACAGCGAGGTCGCGGCCCAGCGCCGGGACATCGGCATGGTCTTCCAGCGCTTCAACCTCTTCCCGCACATGACGGCCATCGAGAACGTCATGGAAGCCCCGGTCATGGTCAAGGGCGAGTCCAAGGCGGTGGCGCGCGAGCGCGCCGTACGCCTCCTGGACCGCGTGGGCCTCGGTGACAAGGGCGGGAACTACCCCACCCAGCTCTCCGGCGGCCAGCAGCAGCGCGTGGCGATCGCCCGCGCGCTCGCCATGGAGCCGAAGCTGATGCTCTTCGACGAGCCCACCTCGGCGCTCGACCCGGAGCTGGTGGGCGACGTCCTGGACGTCATGCGGGACCTGGCCGAATCGGGCATGACCATGATCGTGGTCACGCACGAGATGGGCTTCGCCCGCGAGGTCGGCGACAACCTCGTCTTCATGGACGGCGGCGTGGTCGTCGAGTCGGGCAACCCGCGCGACGTGCTGGGCAACCCGCAGCACGAGCGGACGAAGGCGTTCCTGTCCAAGGTGCTCTAGCGGCACAGGCGCGGCAGGCGCAGCACGGGTGAGGGGCGGTACGGATTCCCGTACCGCCCCTCACCGTTTCCTGCTGCCTGCTGCCTGCTGCCTGCTGCCTGCTGTTCCATGTCCACCCGGCCCCGCGTCCGTCCGTCCGTCCCCGAACCCGTTTCCGCCGTATTCGCCCTCCCGAACCCCTCTGTACGTAATACCCTCGAATACGTCTCAGTCGTTACTGGGGACATCAATCGCAGCCGTAAGGACTACAAGTGGAACTGGCCCATTACTCGGACTACGCCGTGCGCCTGGTCAACACCGAGGAGCCGGCCCGCAACAAGGACGTGCTCACCTCGGTGGACGCCGTCCGCGCCCTGTTCGGCGAAAGCGTGCAGATGGCCCGCCGCGTCACCGACACCGACGTCACCCGCTTCCGCAACGTCCGGGGCCGGCTGCGCGCCGTCTTCGAGGCCGCCGACGGCGGCGACCACGTCCTCGCGGTCGACCTGCTGAACTCGCTGCTCATGGAGTTCCCCGTCAGCCCCCAGGTCTCCGGCCACGAGACCCTCGGCGAGGACGGTGGCCCCCACTGGCACATCCATCTCGCCGACCACCCCTCCAACGCCTCCGCCGGCTACGCCGCCATCGCCTCCATGGGCCTGGCCTTCCACCTCACCGAACACGGCCCCGACCGCCTGGGCCTGTGCCAGGCCGCGCCCTGCCGCAACGCCTACCTCGACACCTCCACCAACCGCTCCCGGCGCTACTGCTCCGACCGCTGCGCCACCCGGGCCAACGTCGCCGCCTACCGCGCGCGCAAGCGGCTGGAGGCCGAGGCGTCCGCCCGCAGCGGGCGCAATGCCGACGCGGCCCAGGACAGCCGGGCCTTCAGCGAGCGCTGATCCGGCTCGCGCGGCCGAAAGCGCAGGACCGCCGTCGCCAGCACCAGCTCGCCGGGCACCGGCCCGTAGACGGTGCTGTCGCCGGTCTCGTTGTACGGGTTGTCGCCCAGCACCCACCAGCAGCCGCCCGGCCGCCGCTCCACCGCCCGCTTGACCACCAGCAGGTCCTGCTGGAAGGGGTGGCGCAGCACCACCACGTCACCCGGACGGACGACCGCCCCGTACCGGACCACCAGCCGGTCCCCGTTCAGCAACGTGGGCACCATCGACGCCCCCGTCACCTCCACCACCTCGAACCGCTTTCGCGGGCGCCCGTTCTCCGCCATGCGCGTCCTCCTCGTCACCTTCGCATGCTGCCGTACGGCCCCGTACATTCGCTCACCGGTCCGGCCGTGACCCTGGACTTTTGTCCTAAGCCCATGGGGGCGCCCGCGAAATCCGGTTCCTCAGCGAGTAATCTCCCCCTTGAGAAGACGATCACGAGGAGGACAAACTCCATGCTTTCCCGCCTCTTCGCCCCCAAGGCGAAGGTCTCCGCCCACTGCGATCTTCCGTGCGGCGTGTACGACCCTGCCCAGGCCCGCATCGAGGCCGAGTCCGTCAAGGCCGTGCAGGAGAAGTACCAGGCCAACGACGACGCCGACTTCCGCGCGCGCGCCATCACCATCAAGGAGCAGCGCGCCGAGCTCGCCAAGCACCACGTCTCGGTGCTGTGGAGCGACTACTTCAAGCCGCCGCACTTTGAGAAGTACCCGCAGCTGCACACCCTGGTCAACGACACCCTGAAGGCCCTCTCGGCCGCCAAGGCGTCCAACGACCCGGCGACCGGCGCGAAGGCTCTCGAGCTCATCGCCGAGATCGACCGCATCTTCTGGGAGACCAAGGCCGCCTGATCCGGCGCCTTGTGCCCCGCTCGGGCACCCTGACGACAACGGCCCGACTGCTCCTCGCAGTCGGGCCGTTCTCGGCTTCCGGGCCGCCCGGTCTACTCGTCGGCGTCCTCGTCCTCGTCGTCCAGGCGGGCCAGCCAGGTGGCCAGGCGTTCGACCGGTACCTCGAAGTCCGGGTTCAGGTCGACGAAGGTGCGCAGCTGCTCGGCGAGCCACTCGAAGGTGACCTCCTCCTCGCCGCGCCGCTTCTCCAGCTCCTCGATGCCGCGATCGGTGAAGTACAAGTCGGGCTCCGTGCCGTGATGGGGTGGTCATGGGGTGTTTTCCGCCAGGATAATCCGCCCGGCCCCGGAGGCCTCCCGCCCCCGGCGGCTCCGGCGCTAGCCTGGATGCCTCACGAGCGGGGGGCGCGGATGACGGACGGGCGCACGACGGGCTCCGCGCGCGCCTTCGAGCTCCTCGAGCCCCTCGTCCAAGCCGCGACGGTACGCGTTCACGCCCCGCCGGGCGGGTATGAGAACCCCGGCAGCCATCGGACCGGTCCCACCTGGGGGAGCGGCTTCTTCATCGCCCCCGGCTGGGTCCTGACGTGCGCGCACGTGGTCGGCGAAGGGGGTGCTGCGGTGCGTCTGACAGGGCGCGAGGTCGGCATCACCTTCTCCTCCGGGCGCCGCGGCGTGCGCGGAGCGGTCACCGGGACGGTCACCGGGCGCGTGGAGTGCGTACTGCCCGAGCGCCTGGAGGAGCGGCGGCCCGGCCGGCACGCCCTGTGGGACCTGCCCGACCTGGCGCTGATCAGGGTCCTGGCTCCCGTCTCGCACGCCTGTGTCTGGCTGACCGACCGCTCCAGGCCCCGCTTCGACGAGGTCGCCTACTTCGGCTGCACCGAGGACCTCGGCATCCCCGAGATCACCGGCCGTACCGCCCGGCTGCGCGGCACCGCCGGGAACGGCGCGGCCATCCGGCTCGGCGACGACGACGAGATCGACCCCGGGATGTCCGGCGGGCCCGTGGTGGACCTGGCCCGCGGGGAGGTCGTCGGCGTGGTCAAGGCCCGGCGGCACACGGGAGGCGGCGGGCTGGCCGTCTCCGTCGTGCAGCTGCGCACCCTTCCGATGGCCGCGCGGGGCCAGGTCGGGCTCTACCGCCGCGTCATGCAGGCCCACGACCTGTACCACTACGACCAGCACCTCAGCGATCTCGACAACCGCCGGACCTGGACCGACGTGCACGGCGAGCTCCCGGCGGAGGAAGGCGATCCGTACGCCGGCCGCGGCCGGCTGACCCCCGGCGAGCGCACCACCCTGTGCGGCCTGCTGGCCGAACTGCCTCCGCCGGGCTCCTCCGAGGTCGTACGGGCCCTGGTCGAGGCGGTGCGCGGGGAGGAGCCGGATCCGCAGCCGCCGGCCCCGCTGAGCTGGCGCGACGGACTGGGGCTGCTGCACGATCCGCCGGGCGGGGCGGGGGAGGCCGCGGCGATGCTGCGGTACGCGACGGACGTGAGCGTGGCCGACTACCGGGAGCCGCCGACCCCGGGCGCGGACGAGGAGCTGTGGGACTGGGTCCGGGCCACGGCCGAGCGGCTGTGGCGGCCGCTGCGCCGGGAGCTCGGCGAGCGCCACGAGCGCGGCCTCGCAGAGCGGGAGCGGCGCCGCCGGGCCTCGGCCGTGCGGGCGGTGAACGGCCCGTCCCGGCGGGCCGCCGGGCTGCCGCCCGGGGCCTCGGTGCTGCTGGAGGTGTGGGCGCACGGCTGGGAGGACGTCTACGACTGGCGGGTCTCCGTGCTGGCGGGCCCGGCGCATCCCGGGCGGGTGACACCGGTGGACTCGGGCGTACGGGCCACCCTGGCGGCTCTGCCGGAGGCGTTGCGGGTGCCGCTCGCCGAGGCCTTCCGGCGGTGCGACACCCACGAGGCGGCGGCCCTGCTCGAAGTGGCGGTGGCCCCCGAGCTGTTCGGGCTGGCCGTGGACGAATGGGCGGTGGTGGGCGGAGTACCCCTGGGGGTGCAGCGGCCCGTGACCCTGCGTCACCCCGGCGGCGCGCGGGAGCACTCCGGCGGGGCGAGGGAACACCCCGGCGGGACGCGGGAACCCGCCGGCGGGGCGAGGGAGCACCCCGCGGACCGCGAAGGCACCGAAGCGACCGCCCGGTGGGCGCGGGTGCAGGCGGGACCGCTGCTGGACGAACGGGCCGACTGCGTACGGGGACGCCCGCGCGCCCCCGCCGCCGAGTGGCTGTCGGGCCTGCCGGACAACACCGTGCCGGTGCACTGCCGGGCGGCGGAGCAGGAGCCCACGCTGGGATCGCTGCACGCGGTACGGGACGCCGGGTACGGGGTGGTCGTGACCCGGCGGCCCCCGCCGGGCCCGGGGGTGTCGTGCGCGCCGTTCCACCGCGGGGTGCGGGAGGAACTGGCCGAGGCCGGGCGGGCGGAGGTGCTGCCGCTGCGGTTGCAGACGCTGCGGGGGCGGGCGTACGGGGCGGACCCGGACGCGTACTGGGCGGCCGGGACGGGGCTGGTGTGGGAGGACCCGGCACGGCCGCTGCCGGACGACGAGCCACTGCAGGGCGATCTATGACGCGGTCTCCGACGCGACTTGTGTCGCGACCTGTGCCGCGATCTCTGAGGCGACCTGTGAGGCGACCCGTGAGGCGACCCGTGACGGCGCCGCGCCCGGCGGATTCGAAGGAGGGAGCTCCATGAACGACGAGTGGCTCATATACCGCGGGGTCGGTGAGCCCCATGACGGGATCGACGCCCTGCCCGACCCGCCGCCCTGGCGGGACTTCGACGGCGAGCCCGTGGCGGAGGCGGACGGCGCGGCCGGGATCGCCGACGGCAACGTGGCCCGGCGGCTCGGGGCGCACCGGCAGGCCGCCGAGCTGCACCGGCCGGAGCCCGAGGAGCTGGAGGCCATCAACGCGGCGCTGTACCTGCGGCGCCCGCTGCTCGTGACCGGCTTCCCCGGAACCGGGAAGTCCACCCTCGCGCACGCCGTCGCCCACGAGTTGAAGCTGGGGCGGGTGCTGCGCTGGCCGGTGGTGTCGCGGACCGTGCTCCAGGACGGGCTGTACCGGTACGACGCCCTCGCCCGGCTCCAGGACGTGCAGATCGCCGCGAGTGGCGGTGCCACCGGCGGGGCTCCCGGCGGCCCGGGCGGGGCTCCCGGCGCGGGGGCGGGGGCCGTTGCCGATGCCGGGCAGCCGCCCGGCATCGGGAAGTACATCCGGCTCGGGCCGCTGGGCACCGCCCTGCTGCCCACCGGGCGGCCCCGCGTGCTCCTCATCGACGAGCTCGACAAGAGCGACATCGACCTACCCAACGACCTGCTGAACGTGCTGGAGGAGGGGGAGTTCGCACTCCCCGAGCTGGAGCGGGTCGCCGACACCGAGCCCGAGGTGCGCGTGCTCACCGACGACGGGACCAAGGTGACCGTCCGGGGCGGCCGGGTCCGCTGCCGGGCGTTCCCCTTCATCATCCTGACCAGCAACGGTGAGCGGGACTTTCCCGCCGCCCTGCTGCGGCGCTGCATCCAGCTCAAGCTCGGGCAGCCCGGCGAGAAACGGCTCGCCACCATGGTCCGCGCCCACCTCGGCGAGGAGGCCGCCCGGCTGGGGGCGGACCTGATCCGGGAGTTCCTCAGCCGCTCCCAGTCGGAGCTGGTCGCCGCCGACCAGCTGCTCAACGCCGTGTACCTGACCCACTACGCCGCCCCGCCCACCCGGGAGGACCTCGCGGACCTGCTCATCCAGCGCCTCGACCGTCCGAGGTGACGGGCCGTGGCACCCGCCGGACCGCCCGGTGTCCGCGAACTGGTCGCGCTGCTGCGCGCCGCCGGGCTCGATCCGACCGCCGAGGAACTGGCCGACGCGCTGTGGCTGGCCGGCCACATCCGCGGGCCGGGACCGGCCGCCCCCGGCGAGGAGGGGGCGGACCCGGAAGCGGAAGCTGAGGATCTGGTCAAGGCGCCTGTGGAGTCCGTACGGGGTGAGGCGGAGGCTGAGGATCCGGTAAGGCTCTACGCGCCCGGGGCGCACCGCCCCGGCGGGGTGGAGGGAGAGGCTCCGGGGGAGTCGCCCGAGGAGTACGGAGTGCCCGTACGCGTGCCGGGAGCCGCCGCGCTGCCCCGCATCCTGGACATCCAACGGGCCCTGCGCGCCCTCCAGCGCCACCGCCCGCCGACCCCGCCCACCCGGCTGGTGATCGACGAACCGGCCACCGCCGAGGCCAGCGCCCGGGCCCTCGGGCTCGTCATCCCGGTGCTCAGGCCGGAGAGCCGGCGCGAGGCGACCGTACGGCTGGTGATGGATGCGTCCCCCTCGATGGCCGTCTGGCAGGACATGTTCGAGGAACTGCGTTCCGTGTGCGAGCGCCTGGGGGCCTTCCGGGACGTCCAGGTGCACTACCTGCACCGGCTCGCGGACGGTACGGCGGCGCTCGGGCGCAGCCCCGTACCCGGCTCCGGGGTGCGCTCGGGGGATCAGCTGCGGGACCCGACCGGCCGGGCCTTGACCATGGTGGTCTCGGACTGCGCCGGGCCGCTGTGGCGCGAGGGCGCGGCGCAGCGGCTGCTGCACCGGTGGGCCGAGTGCACGCCGTGCATGGTCGTCCAGCCGCTGCCGCAGCGGCTGTGGGGACGCAGCTGGCTGCCGACCGAGCGCGGGACGCTCTCCCGGCTGGAGGGCGGCGGGCAGAAGCTGAGATTCCGGTCAGACCGGCCAGCGCGGCCCGGGCGGCCCACGGGAGGGCTGACCGTGCCCGTACTGCCGCCGAGCGCGACCGCCCTCGGGGCGTGGGCCCGGCTCGTGGCCGGGCTCGGCACCGGGCCGGTACCGGCCGCGGTGGGCCGGGTCCTGGCGGACCACCCGGCCGCGCCCGTGCCGCCGCCGCGTGCCGTACGGCCGCCGCGCGAGCTGGTCGCGCGCTTCCGGTCCTCGGCCGCGCCCCGGGCCGTACAGCTGGCCGTGTACCTGTCGGCGGCGCCGCTGACGCTGCCCGTGATGCGGCTGGTGCAGCGCACGATGCTGCCGGACTCGGAGCCCTCGGACCTGGCGGAGGTGCTGCTGAGCGGGCTGCTGCGGCGCAGCGCGACGGGGCCGGGCCACTGGTACGAGTTCGTCCCCGGGGTCCAGGACGTGCTGCTGGGGCCGCTGGGGCGGGACGAGGCCACGCTGGTGCTCAAGCACTGCTCGGAGTACGTACTGGCGCACTTCGGGCGGGGCGTACGGAACTTCCCCGCGCTCGCGGTCTCGCAGCTGACTGGGGCGCCGCCGGCGGTGGGTCCCGTGTCCGAGGACGCCGAGCGGACGTCGGCGGGGCGGCTCCCGCAGGCCTTCGCGCAGGTTTCGGCCAAGGTCGTACGGCGCTACCTGCCCGGGATGCCGGAGGAGGGCCCCGCGGTGCGGGAGCCCGCCCCGAGCCCGGCGCCCCGCAGGGCCGGGGCGGTGCGCGCCGCGCGGGACCGGCTCGCGGACGTGGACGCGGACGGGGACGGCGGCCCGCGGGCGCTGTACGAGGCCGTCGCGGTGCTGCGGCGGGCGGTGGCGGCCCCGGCGGGGCCCGGCGACCCGCCCGAGGAGGCGGAGACCGAGCTGGCGGGGGCGCTGCTGCGCCTGTGGTCGGCCCAGCGGGATCCGGAGCTCCTGGCCGAGGCGGAGCGGGCCGTGACGGGACTGCGGACGGCTGCGGCGGGGGCGGTGCTCGGCCGGGTGCTGTACGAGCGGGCGCTGGTCGCGGGACCGGACGCGGAGCTGCTGGCCGCGGCGGAGCGGGAGTTCGCGGCGGCGGGGGCCGCGGCGGGGGCGGCGGCGGATCCGGAGCTGCGGCGGGACTGCGCGGTGCGGCGGGCCAAGACCCTGATCCGGCTGAGCGGGCTGCGCGACGACGCGGACGCGCTCCGCGAGGCCCGCGCGGCCCTCGAACCCCTGGCGGGCCCCGCACCCGGCGGGGACACCGGCCTGGGCGGGGACACCGGCCTGGGCGGGGACACCGGGCCCGGCGGGTACACCGGCCCGTACCCGGAGGGGTACTCGGAGCCGTCTCCCGCGCCGTACCCCGAGCTGCACCTGGCGCTCGGCCGCGTCCTGCTGGCCCTGTTGCCCCGTACCCCGGATCCGGCCGAGCGCACGGCCCTGGCCGAACAGGCCGCGGCCCGGCTGTCGAGGGTCCTGACCACCGGGCCGGCCGGCTCCGGCGGCACCGGTGGGGGGACCGCGCGGGCGCGGGTGCGGGTGGAGCTCGCCGATGCGCTGCGGTACCTGCCCGGGCGGCTGGAGGAGGCGGTCGGACAGCTGGTCGCGGCCCTGGCGGAGGCGGGCGGGGACCCGGAGCTGCGGGTGACCGCCCTGGTGTGCCTGGCGCGCGTGCACCGGGAGCGGTACGCGCGGGACGCCGATCCGGTGGCGCTGGAGGAGGCGGCCGAGGCGTACGGCCGGGCCCGGCGGCTGATCTCCCGGGACGGGGAGGTCTTCGGGGAGCTGCTGCCCGAGTGGGGCGACGTACTCCTGGAACGGGCGCGCGGCACCGACGGGCGGCGCTTCACCGGGGCGGCCGTACGCGTCCTGCGCGAGAGCCGGGCGGCGGTCCCGCAGTCCGATCCCGGGGCGGCGCACAGGCTGCTGCGGCTGGCCGCCGGGCTCCGGTTGCGGCACGCCTACGAGGGCGACCTGGTGGACCTGCGCGAGGCGGAGTACCTGCTGGAACTGGCCGTCCGGCAGAGCCGCAGCCCGCTGGAGCAGGCCCGCGCCTGGCGGGACCACGGCGACGTCCAGCAGGAGATCCACGGCCACACCCGGGCGGCGGAGCGCCTCGACCGTGCGGCGGACTCCTACCGGCGGGCCTGGCGGGCCGCCCTGGAGGCCGACCGCGAGGACCGCGAGGACCACGAGGGCAGTGCGGACCCCGAGGACACCGCCGTCCGGCTGGCCGCCGACGTACAGGAATTGCGCGGGGAGGTGCTGGAACGGCTCGCGCGCCCCCGGGCGGCCCTGGACGCGTACCGCTCCGCGCTGGACCTGTGGACCCGGCTCGGCGCGGGCACCGACCCCCGCCCCGAGGCGCTACGCGCCCGCGTACGAACCCTGGAGACCGACCTCTGATGCCACCACTTCCCGCCGAGCCGCAGCCCGACCCGCCAGCGGGGCTACAGGTCGGACTCCAGCCCGGGTCGCCAGCCCGGCGACCGACTGCGCCTCCGCCCGAGCCGCCCGCCCCGAGGCGGCCGTCGCAGCGACGGCCGCCTCGTAGAGCCTCAGCCAGAGCGGGCAGCCGGGCTACAGGCCGGACTCAGCCCGCGCCGCAAGCCGGGCGACCGGCAGCCTCAGCTCGCGCCGCAGCCGGGCCGGCGGCCGCGCCGCCAGCTGGCAGCCGAGTCGCCCGCCGAGCCGCAAGCCGGGCTACCGGCCGTGCCGAGCCGCGAGCCGAGCCCCTGGCCGCGCCACGGGCGTGGCCACGGGCGGGGCCACGGGCGGGGCCAGCGGCCGAGCCTCGGCCAGAGCCGCCAGCCGGGCTACAGGCCGGACCTCAGTCCGAGCCGCGAGCCGGGCGGCGAGCCGCGCCTCAGTCCGAGGCGCGAGCCGGGCCGCAGGCCGAGGTGCCCGCCGAGGCGTAAGCCAAGCCGCCCGCCGGGCCCCGCTCGCGCTGCAAGCGGAGGCGGCGGTTTCCGTGGGGTGGGCGGGGGGAAAGGGCAGTGGACCATCCGGTGTGCGACGTGACAGGGGGAGCAGCGGCACATGGTGATGAAGCGTCAGGAAGTGGCAGCGGCGACTCCGGGACCGGAATGTCCGGGGCGGATGTTGCCGGACCTCTCCGGCCTGGACCTCGCCGCGCTGCGCGGGATCGACCATCCCGTGCTGGCCCAGGTGATCGAAGGCATGGTCGAGCGGGTGACCCACCCGGCCGAGATCCTCAACGCCTTCGACTCCAGCGTGGCCTGACCGGGCGCCGCGCCGCGCCTGATCCGCCCCACCTCCACGCGAGTTGACCACTTTCCGCCGTTAGCCGGGACCGTCCGAAGGGCAGGGATGGACCGTCCGCAGGGGGACAGCGGTAGCCGGGGGAGGAAGGGGCGGCGATGAGGCGATCCATCACGAGCGACTCCGCACTGGACGCGCCGCCCGCGCCGCCCGCGCTGAACGCGCCGCCCGCACCGAACGAACCGCCCCCCTCACCCGCACCCGGCAGCCCCGGCCCCGACCCCGCCCCGCACCACGACGACCCCGCCGCGCAGCTGCTGCGCCACGCCCGGCACGCGCCCTGGCCCTACACCCGGCTCGACGTGGCCGCCGTACGGGCCGCCGGACACCGGCCCCACCCCGTACGGCAGTTCGTGCTCAAGACCCGCAGCCGCTGCAACCTCGCCTGCACCTACTGCTACGTCTACGAGATGGCCGACCAGGGCTGGCGCGGCCAGCCCGCCGCCATGACCCCCGCCACCACCGCCCGCGCCGCCGAGCGGATCGCCGAGCACGCCGCCGCCCACGACCTGCCCCGGGTCGACCTGGTCCTGCACGGCGGCGAACCGCTGCTCACCGCCCCCGCCGCACTGGCCGCGCCCGTCGAGGCCGTACGGGCCGCCGTCGCCCAGGCCGCCCCGCGCACCCTGGTCACCGCCACCGTGCAGACCAACGGCACCCTGCTCACCCGCGCCCGCCTCGCCGCCCTGGCCGCCGCCGGGATACGCGTCGGCGTCAGCCTCGACGGGGGGCTGCCCGCGCACAACGCCCGGCGCGTGGACCACGCCGGCCGGCCCGCCTTCGCCGCCGCCGCCCGCGGCTTACGGCTCCTGGCGCGGCATCCCGACAGCTACGCCGGGGTGCTCAGCGTCGTCGACCTCGACCACGACCCGGTGGAGACGTACGAGTCCCTGCTCGCCTTCGCCCCGCCCAGCGTCGGGCTGCTGCTGCCGCTCGCCAACTGGAGCGTCCCGCCCCCCGGCCACCACCCGGGCCGGACCCCGTACGCCGACTGGCTCCTCGCCGTCTTCGAGCGCTGGTGGCACGACGGCGTACGGCGCACCCGGATCCGGCTCTTCGAGGAGATCATCGCCCTGTTGCTCGGCCTGCCCGCCGCCACCGAGACCCTCGGGCTCCAGCCCGCCGCCACCGCCGTGATCGAGACCGACGGCTCCATCGAACAGGCCGATTCACTGAAATCCGCGTACGAGGGCGCCGCCGCCACCGGCATGAGCCTCGACACCCACAGCTTCGACCAGTTCCTCGACCATCCCGGGCTCGCCGCCCGCCAGCTCGGGCGGGACGCGCTCGCCGCCGGATGCCGCGCCTGCGAGCTGGTCGAGGTGTGCGGCGGCGGGCACTACCCGCACCGCTACCGCGCCGGCGAGGGCTTCCGGCAGCCGTCCGTGTACTGCGCCGACCTCCAGGTCCTGATCCGGCACGTCGCCGCCGCCGTCCAGCGGGCGGCGCGGGCCACCACCGTCCAGCACACCGTCCAGCCCACCGCACAGGCCGCCACCGTCCAGCCCACCGTCCAGCCCACCGCACAGGCCGCCACCGTCCAGCACACCGCCCAGCCAACCGCACAGGCCGCCACCGTCCAACAGACCGTCCAGCCCACCGCACCGCCCACCGTCCAGCACCCCGCACGGGCCACCGTCGCCCACCCCCCGGCGGTCGCCTCATGACCGCCGCCCTCGCCGCCTTCACCGTCTCCTCGCCCACGCTGCGCGCCCTCGCCTCCACCGAGCCCTCCCCGGAAGGAACCCGCCTGGTCCGCGACGTACGCCGCTCCAAGCGCCTGGTCCTGCTGCGCGCGGTCCTCGACGCCGCCCCCGGCGGCCGGTCCGGGGAGGCCGCCGACCACTGGGCCCTGCTGGAAGAGGCCGAGCGGCACGACCCGGACGCCGTGCGCGACGTCCTGCACTACCCGGCCACCGGGGTCTGGGCCGAGGAGACCCTGCGCCGGCTGCACGCCCGGTGCGGACCCCCGCCCGACCTCGGCCACCTCGGGGCCCTCGCCGTCGCCGCCGCCCTGCGCGCCCGGATCGCCTTCACCCACACCCTGCGCCCGCTGCACGGCCGGCTCGTCCTGCCCACCCTCGGACTGCTGCGTCCGGACCGCCCCGGCCCGATCGCCCTCACCGAACGCTCCTGGGACCCCGACGACCCGGCCACGCTGCCCCTGCACGCGCTGCCCGGGGGCCGGACCGCCCTCGACGACCTCGACCCCTACCGGGCGCCCGGTCCCGCGCAGCCGGTCTCCGTACGTCCCGCCCGCCGGCTCACCCCCAAGGGCCACAAGCGGTGGGACACCCAGTGGTCCGGCGCGCTCACCCTGCTCCAGCGGTACGACACCTGCCGCGCGGAGGAGACCGTCGAGCTGCTGCGCTCCGTCGTACCGCTGGCTGGCGGCGCCCGCTCCAACGGCGCCACCCTGCCCGCGGCGGCAGGCTCCGTACTGGCCCGCGCGCAGGCCCCGCCCGCGCTGGCCGCCACCCTCGTCCACGAGGTCCAGCACGGCAAACTGGCCGCACTCGCCGACGTCCTGACCCTGCACACCGCCGACCGCACGCCCCGCCACTGGGCCCCCTGGCGCAGCGACCCGCGCCCGCTGGAAGGACTCCTGCACGGCGCCTACGCCCACCTGGCCCTGGCCGGGTACTGGCAGCGCGCCGCCCTCTACGGGGCCCGCGGCGCCTGGGCCCAGCACGCCCGGATCCGCGCCCAGGTGGCCGCCGTCCTGCCCGCCCTGCACGCGCACGACCAACTGACCTCTGTGGGGCGGGTGTTCATCGATGCGATGAGCGCCGCCGAGCGGGCCATGGACGAACTGCCGCCGCCCGGCGACCAGCACGCCGCGGCCCGCCGGGCCGTCGACCGGGCGCGCCGCGCGTGGTGCGAGGCGCACCCCGAACTCGCCGCGTTCGTACGGGTTTGAGGGGGCCCGTCACCGGCACTGCTGCGGTACCTTTTCAGTCCCGTCCACTGCCCGGAGCCCAGGGAGACGGCGCATGACCACCGGTAGTCGGCAGGACCGCGAATCGGCGGCGCAGCAACACGAGCAGCAGCAACACCAGCAGCAGCAGCACCAGCAGCACCAGCAACTCCCGCCGCAACACCAGTACCAGCCCCAGCGTTTCGTCATCAGCTTCGCCGGGTTCAACCGCCCCTGGGCCGTATGGATCGCCCACCGCCTGGAGGAACACGGCCACCGCGTAGCGCTCCAGCGCTGGGACCCGCAGAACAGCCCCGGCCTCGCCCCGGCCCTCGACGACCTCGCCCGCTCCGGCAGCCGCGTCCTCCTCGTCCTCAGCGAGCGCTACTTCTCCGCCGGCACCCACACCGACGAGGAGTGGAACACCGCCCTGCGCACCGTCACCGACGACCACCCCGACCGGTTCGCGGCCGTCTGCCTCACCGACGCCCCGCTGCCCAGCGCCGTCGCCGTACTGGAGAAGACCGACCTGTGGGGCCTGGACGCGTACGAGGCCGAATACCGCGTGCTGCGCCGCCTGGAGCTGCCCACCGACCGGATCGGCACCGACACCGGCCGCCGCGGCCCCCGCTTCCCCAACGACCCGCCCGAGATCTGGGGCCGGGTCCCGCGCCGCAACCCGCGCTTCACCGGCCGCAACGACGTCATCGGCACGCTGCGCGCGGCGCTGACCGAGGCCCCGACCGGCGCGTCCACCGTGACCCTGCTCGGGCTCTCCGGCGTCGGCAAGACCCAGGTCGCCACCGAGTACGCCTACCGCTTCGCCTCCGAGTACGACGTCGTGTGGTGGGTCCCGGCCGAGGACCGGCCCACCCTGCGCGAACGCCTCGCCGACCTCGCCCCCGCCCTCGGACTGCCGCGCGGCGCGGGCAGTTACGGCGAGCAGATCCGGGCCGTCCTCGAAGCGCTGCGGCGCGGATCCCCGTACGGCCGCTGGCTGATGGTCTTCGACGGCTGTGACAACCCGGACGACCTGATCGACCTGCTGCCCTCGGGTGCGGGCCATGTGATCATCACCTCGCGCAACCGCGAGTGGGCCGCCCGGCACACCAGCCTGGTCGAGGTCCCGCTCTACGCCCGCCCCGAGTCGATCACCTTCATCCGCCGCCGGGCCCTGCGCCTCACCGCCGACGAGGCCGACCAGCTCGCCGAGGCCCTGGAGGACTACCCGCTCGCCCTCGACCAGACCGCCGGCTGGCTCGCCGACTCCCCGCTCCCGGTGGGCGACTACCTCGCGCTGCTACAGCGCCGGATGGACTCCCGCGAGGCCGTCACCCTCTCCGAGGACTACCCGCTGCCCTTCCCCACGGCCCTCGCCATACTGCTCAACAACGTCCGGGAGAACTTCCCCGACGCCCTCGCCCTGCTGCGGCTGTTCGTCTTCTTCGCCCCCGGGCCGGTGCCGCTGCGGCTGCTGCGGGAATTCCCCGCCGACGACGTGCCCGAACAGCTCGCCGGGCTGATCAACGACCAGATCCGGTGGAACGCCGCCCTCAACAAACTCGTCCAGTTCTCCGTGGTGCGGCTGGAGTACTCCGACCTGGCCGTGGAGGAGGGCGGCGGCGGGCTGGAGACCGTACAGCTGCACCGCATGGTCCACGGCATCGTCCGCGAGAACCTTTCCGAGGAAGAGGCCGAACCGCTCGCCCGGGCCGTCCGCCAGGTCCTCGCCGCCGCCGACCCCGGCCGGCCCTCCGACTCCCGGCTGTGGCCCCGGTACGCCGAACTCATCCCGCACCTGGCCACCTCCGGGGTCCTCACCAGCAGCAACCCGCGCATCCAGAACTTCCTGCTGCACTGCCTGCGCTACCTGATCCTCGCCGGGGAGTACCGCACGTGCCTGCGGCTCGCCGAGGAGACCGACCTGATCTGGCGGGCCATGCTCGGCGAGGACCACCCCAAGGTCCGCGAGCTCAGCTACCAGTACGGCGGTGCGCTGCGCAACCTCGGCCTGTTCCGGCGCGCCGAGACCGTCACCCGGGCGCGCGCCGCCCAGCTCGCCCGGGAGCGCGGCGAGCGCGACCTGGAGACCCTGCGCGCGAGCAGCTCGTACGGCGGCGTCCTGCTGTGCATCGCCCGGTTCGAGCCGGCCCGGGAGATCTTCGAACACTGCCTGGCGACCTACCGCGAGCTGCTCGGCGAGGACGACTCCACCACCCTGGCCGCCCAGAACAACCTGGCCGCCACCTACCGCCTGCTCGGCCGCTACCAGGACGCCTACGACCTCGACCTGGACACCCTGCGCCGCCGCGAGCGCGTCCTGAGGGACCACCACATCTCCACGCTGTCCTCGGGGATCGCCTGCGCCATGGGGCTGCGGCTGATGGGCCGTTACCACGAGGCCCAGACCCGGCAGGAACAGAACCTCAAGGTCAACACCCAGGTGCTGGGCCTGGAGCACCCGCAGACCCTGCGCGCCGAGCACAACCTCGGGATGTGCCTGCGCCGCTCCGGGGACATCCCCGGCGCGGGCCTGCGGCTGCGGACCGTGTGGGAGCGGGCGACCCGCGTCTTCGGGGTCGACTACCCGTGGACGCTGATGGTCGCCTCCGACTACGCGACGTACTTGCGCGAGTACGGGGACATCGGCGAGGCCCGCCGGATCTCCGAGGACGTGGTCCGCGGGTACCAGTCGCAGCTCGGCCTCGCCCACCCCTACAGCATCGGCACGGTCGGCAACCTCGGGCTCGTACTGCGGGCGCAGGGCGAGCGCGCGGAAGCCCTGTCCCTCGCGGAGCAGGCACTGGTCGGCATGCGGGGCGCGCTCGGCGACCGGCACCCCTGGACGCTGGGCTGCGCCCTGAACGCCACGGGACACCGCAACATCACAGGGCGGCTGGAGGACGCGCTGGACCTGAGCTCGGAGACGCTGCGCACGGCCGCGAGGGTCCTCGGCCCGGACCACCCGATGACGCTGAGCGCCCACATCGCGCTGGCGGCCGACCTCCGCTCGGTACGGGAGCACGCGGAGGCAGGCAAGCACGAGGACGCGGGCATCAGGGGGCTCATCCGCACGCTGGGCCCCCAACACGTCCACACGGTCTCGGCCCGCCAACAAACCCGCCCGTACTGGGACTTCGAGCCGCAGCCGTAGGCGCCCCACGGGCCTTCCACACGCGTGGTGTCCCGCGGCGCGGGTGCGGGGGCCGACGCGCGCCGGTTCCGCGGCGCGGGTGCGGTACGGGACCCACGCGTGCGGGACCTTGGGCCCGGCGCGTACGAACCCACGCGTGCGGGGTATTCGCCCCCCTGGCCCCCGCTCGCGTGCGGTGGTTGCCCACCCGCCCCCTCGGCGGCGGGGCGGGGGCCGATGGCTTGCTGGGCGGGGTCGGGGGTTGCCGGATTCCGCTGGGGCGGTCCGGTCTGTACGGCGGTGGCTTCGGCGGCCTGTTGCCCTGGGGCGGCATCGGAGATGTTTTGGGGGTTTCCCGTCAGTCCCATCGTCTCTCCGTGTCGGGCCGGTCCCTCAAGGGCGCTCCTTCGTCGCGTCGCTGCGCGATGGCCTTCGGCCACCCTTGACCGACCGTCCCGCCCCGGACATACGAGGACAGCCGGGAAACCCCCAAAGGAACGAGCCGGTGTTCAGTTCCAGGGACGGGCCGGTCGGAGATGCCCGGGCGGCCCCCCTTGGGGCCGATCCGGAGGCGGGCCCAAAGGGATCAGCTCCCTGGTCGGGGGGCGCGTCAAATCGCTACGCGCTCCGCACGTCTCAGCGTCCGGCCGCCGTCCGGGGCCGGACATAAGCCGCCACCGATCGCTACGCGCTTCGCCCGGCTCGGCGTCCGCCGGCGGTTCGGGGCTGGTCATAGGCCGCACAGATGCTACGCGCTCCTCGATGACGGCGGCGCACGGCTGTATGGGGCTGGCCTCATTCGGCCGGCTCGACGTTGTCGACCGATGTGGTGAACTCGCGGCCGGACGCGACTCGGATGTAGGCCAGTTCCATCCAGTGTTGGTGGACGGAGTCCGACACGTCCTCGTTGACCACGGCCATCAGCTCGCCCTCGATCCCGGACGCGACATCGCGTACACGGCGGCGCAGAAGGCGATGAGGCACGTACTCGTACCGCTCAGTCATCGGACGATTCCTGGAAGGAGGAAATGAAGAGCTCCCAGCCGACGCCGGCGCGGTCGAGAAGCTCCTGGCTGAGCTCAGGCCCGGCCTCCAGGCTTGGCCAGGGGATGTCCGGGGTTTGGTGGGTGTCGAGAGTCATCGGTGTGGCCTTCCGGGTTTGGGCGACTTGCCGTCTCGCGGCATGCGGACAGAGTCCGATGACTGTGCGTACAAGCTCGATACCCGCACGGTAATCTCACTGTGAGATGACTTTCCATCTCGCAGGCGGATGACGGGAGAAGTCGACCGTGGGCACACCGCTCTTGCCGACTTCCTTGCCCGACTGGGCGTGGGAGAGCGCAGATGTACGCCAGGCCCTTCGCGCGCGCGACGTGGGCGCCGTATTTCGATACGTGCAGCAGTACAGCGGAGCCAGTCAGGCACGTATCGCGGCGGCGGTCGGCATGACCCAGGCGCGGGTGAACGAGATCATTAACCGGCGCCGTGAGGTGTCGCGCCTCGATGTGTACGAGCGGATCGCTGATGGTCTTAACATGCCCGACGATGCTCGCCATCTCCTCGGGTTGGCGGCTGGTCGTGAGCGGCGTTCCGGTGGGGCCGCGTTCGACCTCGCAGCGTTTCCTGAGGTTGTGCGGGTGTACTCCGCGCAGGCCTCTGCACGGGAGGAGATTCAGCAGCAGGTGCGGGGCGCGAAGGAGTTGGACATCCTCGCTGTGCGTGGCCTGGGCTTGATCGGTCTGAATGATTCGATGTTGCGTGCTCACCTAGAGAGGCAGGGCGGCGGTCTCCGAGCGCGGGTGCTGTTGCTCGACCCTGAGGCACCGGCCCTTGCCTTACGTGCCGCTGAGATCGGCGAGTCGGCGGAGTCGCTCGCCAGTGGTGTGCGGCTGGCCGAGGCTCGGCTTCGTGAGCTTGCCGGGATCTGCGACATCGAGGTGTACCGGTACGGCATGCTGCCAACGTGGCGGTTGATCCGGGCTGACTCCACCATGTTCGTCGGTGCGTTCGACGCGGGTTGGGAGGGGCACGAGTCTGCCACTTACAAGGTGATGGAGACGCCGCATGGCCCGTTGTTCAGGGGGTTTCGGCGCATGTTTGAGGCTGTCGTCAGGGGCGCTGAGCGTACGGTTTGAGAGGGGACTGACGGATGATCGAAGCGGAGCTGAAGGCGTGCGTGCACGCGCCGGAAGAGACGCTGCGTCGGCTGGATGAGCGAGGCGTGGGCCGGGCCGAGGTGTACCAGGACACCTATTACGACACGGCGGAGGGGGCCTTGGAGGCCCGGGACGAAGAGCTTCGGGTCAGGACGGTGCACGGGGCGGACGAGACACGCACGGTCCTCACGTACAAGGGCGCCCCGGTGGACGAAGAGTCTGGGTCGAAGCCGGAGCACGAGACGCGCGTGGAGGACGCCCAGGCTGTGCATGCAATGCTGCGCGGCCTTGGGTACGTGCCAGCTGTCGCGTTCGAGAAGAGGTGCAGGAACTACGCCTTCGAGGCGCGGGGCCGGCAGATGCTCGCCACCTTGGTCCGCGTCCCCGAGCTCGACGGGACGTTCCTGGAGTTGGAGACCCTGGTCGAGGAGAAGGACGTAACCGGGGCCCTTGATGATGTCCGCGAGGTTCTTGCCGAGCTCGGCATCGGCGCGGAGAACCTGACGCGCGAGCAGTACACCGCCGCGGTGAAGGCCCGTCGCCAAGGCGGTCCTCCCGCTGTGTCGGTTTCCTCGACAGACACTACCGAGAGGTAGCCCAGCGCGGTATCGGCGCCGGTGAACGTTCACTGGGTGAGTGGCTCGCCCTTGCGTACCGTGGGGTCCTCGACAACGCCACCACCAGACTATTTGGCAGTTCGGCCGCAGCCGTAAGCGAGAGCGTCGAGCCCTCGGCGACGGTGACCAGGGAGAAGATCGCGTGACGGACATCCAGCGGACCATCACCGACGATCAGTGGCGGCGGGCCGAGCTGATCTGGGACTACCACCAGATGGGCCACGACGTGGCGGTTGTGGATGTCGCGATCGGATTGGGCAGCCACGACCTCGGAGTTGTCGCGACCTGCGCTGATCTTTATCGTGCCGGGCTGTTCCCGGTACTCGTGTTCACCGGCGGCAACAGTCCCACCACCCGGGCTCGGTTCCCCCGTGGGGAGGCCGTCCAATTTCGCGAGCACGCACTCGAACTCGGAGTCCCCGACTCCGCGATCCTCGTCGAGCCGAACGCCGCCAACACCGGCCAGAACGTCACCCTGACCCGAGAACTCCTGGCCGCGCACGGCATCGCGCCGAAGACCGTGCTGCTGGTCTCCAAGCCCTGCTCGGCTTCGCCATCGCCCAGGAGGTCCCCCCCGCAGGACGTGCATGACGCGTACGAATCCCTCATCCGCGACGCTTCACCAGCCGCGTCATCGGCCCCTGACCCTGCCCGACGGGTTATGTGCCTCCCGTCTCCGGGTGCGTGCCTTGTGAGCGCTGGCGACACTTGGTTCTTGGGCCTTGGGGGCGCTGAACGTACCTTCTCTTCCTCCTATGCTCATGTACATGAGTAACAGTGCCCCGTCGGCCCGGTCAACGCCACGCCACTCTGTGTCGGTGGCCGGTGTGGTGGTGCGGGATGACGGCCGGCTGCTGGCGATCCGGCGCGCGGACAACGGGACATGGGAGCTGCCGGGCGGAGTGCTGGAGCTGGCGGAGGTACCGGAGGACGGTGTGCGGCGGGAGGTCCTGGAGGAAACCGGAATCCACGTAGAGGTGGGCGGCCTCACCGGCGTGTACAAGAACATTGCCGCGGGCGTGGTGGCCCTGGTGTTCCGCTGCAAGCTCTCCGGTGGTGTGGAAAGAGTCTCCGACGAGACCACGGCAGTTCAGTGGCTCACGCCCGACGAAGTGTCCGAGCGGATGTCCGAGGTCTACGCGATCCGACTGCTGGATGCCCTCGATGCGTCCGGGCCCCACGTGCGAAGCCATAACGGTCGCCAATTGCTCGCAGTGCGTTGAGGTTCCCCGCGCCCGCAGCACGGCCGCCACTACTCCCGCGAGGGGATGCGTTGGTTTATTCGGGCCCGGATGCTTCGCCCCGCCGCTGTGCGGCGGGGCGAGGTGTGCCCAGCTGGTCCAGGCCCTGGGCGCGGAGGTGGACACCGCCGCCATCAGTCAGTATCTGCGCGCCCTCCATGGGCACTGTCAGAGCTGAAGCTCGGCCACCAGCCGCTCGGCCTCCTTCCGGGCCGGCGCCAGCAGCGGATCCTCCTCGTAGGCGTCGGGTCCGACGACCTTCGACAGGAAGAACAGCGACATCAGCTTGCCGTCCCGGCCCTCCAAGTCCGCACGCCGCTCCTGGTGGACGCGGTCCGCGAGCGCCGGGACGGCCAGCGCATTGCCCCACAGCGTCGCGGCGTCCAGGCCGCCCTGGCGACCTCCGGTTCGGCCCTCCCGGGTACCGCACCGGCTCGCTCCGGTCGGGCGGCGAGCAGTGCGCGGCGGGTCGCCTGCCAGCGCCGCCTACGGCCGCAGCTGGGCCGCGAGTGCCTCGGCGACCTTCCTGAGCGACTCGCCGGCCAGGGCCGGGTCCGCCTTGGTGACGGGCCATCCCTGGGAGACCACGAGCGCCAAGTCGCCCTTGCCCGCCACCGCCACCCGTGCGACGGCGGCCGTGCCCCGGCCCGGGGTGACCCTGGTCTGGCCGATCCCGGGCCTGTCCTTGGAGAACGCCATCACCTCGTCGGCGCTGAGGTTGCCGAGGCGGGCGATCTGCGGCAGCGCCAGGTTCACCGCCACCTCGCCCTCGGACACGGCCACGAGGTCGATCTCCATCGGGGCTTCCGAAGCCGTGAAGTTGCAGACGACGGACGCGTTCGGCGGGACGGCGGGGATGGAGGGGAGCCCGGACGGCGTGGGCTGCCCGCTGGGCCAGGCCTCAGCCGGGCGGCCCGGGTCGACGGTCCCCTGAGCCGCGGGGTCGCCGCCGGACGCCGCCGGGGTGACGGTCCGTTCGGCACCGGCCGCCTTCAGCGCCGCCGCCGGGTCGAGGCCGAACGGGCAGGCCGACGTACTCGTCAGCTGCTTCGCCGTCGAGGCGACCCCGTCGTAGGACAGCCT
The DNA here is from genome assembly GCF_055564955.1 of Streptomyces sp. NPDC028910. Classification (NCBI taxonomy): domain Bacteria; kingdom Bacillati; phylum Actinomycetota; class Actinomycetes; order Kitasatosporales; family Streptomycetaceae; genus Streptomyces; species Streptomyces sp. NPDC028910. Next base: position 119,544 of record NZ_JBVHVF010000005.1, read on the forward strand.
CTCACCGCCCGAGGCGGCCCCGCCGGAACTCCCGGACGAGGAACAGGCGCTCCCGGCAAGGGCGATCCCGGCCGCGCCGGCCAGGGCGAGGATGCGGCGGTACTTGGCTGCTGTGCGATCAGCTGTCATCCGGTCAGCCTAATCCTGCAACCACATCTGCGTGAGGGATGTGGTGTGGGGCTCGTTGGTGTATCTGTGTGCCGATGAGCTGAGCACTTCAAATGGATGTTGCAGCGCGCGATCGACGTCCGCGTCCCGTTCTCCTGGGTGACCGCGGACGAGGCGTACGGCCAGGCCAAGCACCTCAGGTCCTGGCTGGAGGGACGCCGCATCGCGCACGTGCTCGCCACCAAGGTCAACGACACCGTGATCACCGCGGGCTGGGCCGAGGTCCGGGTGGACGAGCTGATCGCGACACTGCCGCGGCAGGCCTGGAAGCGCATCTCCGGAGGCTAGGGCTCCCACGGCGAGCGGATCTACGACTGGGCCCGAGTAGCGCTCCAGCCCGTGTGGGAGAACGGCTTCGGACACTGGGTCCTCGCACGCCGCTCCGTCAGCGACCCGAGCAAGATCGCCCACTACGTCTGCTACGGCCCCGTCGGCACCCGGCTGAAGGACCTGGTCAAGGTGGCCGCCGCGCGGTGGGCGATCGAGGAGTCGTTCCAGGCGGCGAAGATGGAGTGCGGCCTGGACCACTACTAGGTCCGCCTCTACCGCGCCTAGTACCGGCACATCACCCTGGCCATGGCCGCTCTCGCCTACCTGACCGCCCTTCGCGCCCGTGAGGCCGCAAAAGGGGCGACGCTGACGACGAACAGGAGCTCATACCCCTGAGCGTCCCGGAGATCCGCCGGCTCATGGGCCACCTCGTCGGGCCCCGACACCGGACCAACGAGCACCATCTGCGCTGGTCACGCTTCCGACGACGAAGCCAGGCCCGAGCCCGCCGATCCCACTACAAATGCCGAGGCCGGATCCCCCAGATGCGGTTGCAGTACTAACGAGCCGGAAGGCCCGGCCCCCGAGGGGCCGGGCCTTCCGTACTGCTGGGCCAGCGCGGCGGTTACGCCTCGAAGACCTCCGACAGGAGGAGCTGCTGCTCCGCCTGGTGGCGCTTCGCGGAGCCGACCGCCGGGGACGAGCCGTGCGGGCGCGAGATGCGCCGCAGGCGCTCGCCCGCCGGGACCTCCGCGCCGACTGCCAGGTCGAGGTGGTCGATCAGGTTCAGCGCGATGAACGGCCACGCACCCTGGTTCGCCGGCTCCTCCTGGGCCCAGATGTACTTCGCCGCGTTCGGGAACTTGGCGATCTCCGCCTGGAGCTCCGCACCCGGGAGGGGGTAGAGGCGCTCGATGCGGATGATGGCGGTGTCGGTGATGCCGCGCTTCTCGCGCTCGGCCTCCAGGTCGTAGTAGACCTTGCCGGCGCAGAAGACGACCTTGCGGACCGCGGCCGGGTCGACGGCCGCGTCACCGATGACCGGACGGAACGAACCCGACGTGAACTCCTCCGCCTTCGACGCCGCCGCCTTCAGACGCAGCATCGACTTCGGGGTGAAGACGACCAGCGGCTTGTGGTGCGGGTTGTGGACCTGCCAGCGCAGCAGGTGGAAGTAGTTGGACGGGAGGGTGGGCATGGCCACCGTCATGTTGTTCTGCGCGCACAGCTGGAGGAAGCGCTCCGGGCGGGCGGACGAGTGGTCCGGGCCCTGGCCCTCGTAGCCGTGCGGGAGGAGGAGGGTGACGCCGCTCGTCTGGCCCCACTTCTGCTCTGCTGAAGAGATGAACTCGTCTACGACGGTCTGCGCGCCGTTGACGAAGTCACCGAACTGGGCCTCCCAGAGGACCAGCGCGTCCGGACGGGCCAGCGAGTAGCCGTACTCGAAGCCCATGGCCGCGTACTCGGAGAGCAGCGAGTCGTAGACGTTGTAGCGGGCCTGGTCGTCCGACAGGTAGAGGAGCGGGGTGTAGTCCTCCCCCGTTTCCCGGTCGATGAGGACCGCGTGGCGCTGGCCGAAGGTGCCGCGGCGGGAGTCCTGGCCGGACAGCCGGACCGGGGTGCCCTCCATCAGCAGCGAACCGAAGGCCAGGGTCTCGCCCATGCCCCAGTCGATGGTGCCCTCGTCGATCATCGCCGCGCGGCGCTGCAGCTGCGGCAGCAGACGCGGGTGGACGGTGACGCCCTCGGGGATGTTGACCTGGGACTCGGCGATCCGCTTGACGACGTCCTGGGAGATCGCGGTGTTCACGGCGACCGGGAAGTCGGCGGCTGCGGCCGCGGCGACCGGCGGGGCGATCGCGGGCTGCGTGGCGGCCTCGCGGACCTCCGCGAAGACCTTCTCCAGCTGGCCCTGGAAGTCCTGGAGCGCCTGCTCGGCCTCTTCCAGCGTGATGTCGCCGCGACCGATGAGGGACTCGGTGTAGAGCTTGCGCACCGAGCGCTTCTTGTCGATCAGGTCGTACATCAGCGGCTGCGTGAAGGCCGGGTTGTCGGACTCGTTGTGGCCGCGGCGGCGGTAGCAGATGAGGTCGATGACCACGTCCTTGTTGAACGCCTGACGGAATTCGAAGGCGAGCCGCGCGATGCGGACCACGGCCTCCGGGTCGTCGCCGTTCACGTGGAAGATCGGCGCCTCGATCATGCGGGCCACGTCGGTCGCGTACATCGAGGAACGCGAGGACTCCGGGGCGGCGGTGAAGCCGACCTGGTTGTTGATGACCACGTGCACGGTGCCGCCGGTGCGGTAACCGCGCAGCTGCGACATGTTCAGCGTCTCGGCGACGACACCCTGGCCGGCGAAGGCCGCGTCGCCGTGCAGGGCGAGGGGCAGGACCGTGAAGTCCGTACCGCCCTTGTTGATCACGTCCTGCTTGGCGCGGGCGACGCCTTCCAGGACCGGGTCCACCGCCTCCAGGTGCGAGGGGTTCGCGACGAGCGAGACCTTGATCTGCTCGCCGTCCAGGCCCGTGAAGGTGCCCTCGGCGCCCAGGTGGTACTTGACGTCGCCGGAGCCGTGCATGGACTTCGGGTCGAGGTTGCCCTCGAACTCGCGGAAGATCTGCGCGTACGACTTGCCGACGATGTTCGCGAGGACGTTCAGGCGGCCGCGGTGGGCCATGCCGATGACGACCTCTTCGAGGCGGGCCTCGGCGGCCGAGTCGATGACGGCGTCGAGCAGCGGGATGACGGACTCGCCGCCCTCCAGCGAGAAGCGCTTCTGTCCGACGTACTTCGTCTGCAGGAAGGTCTCGAAGGCCTCCGCCGCGTTCAGCCGGCGCAGGATCCGCAGTTGCTCCTCGCGCTCCGGCTTGGAGTGCGGGCGCTCGATGCGGTCCTGGATCCAGCGGCGCTGCTTCGGGTCCTGGATGTGCATGAACTCGACGCCGGTGGTGCGGCAGTACGAGTCGCGCAGCACGCCGAGGATGTCGCGCAGCTTCATCATGGACTTGCCGGAGAAGCCGCCGACCGCGAACTCGCGCTCCAGGTCCCACAGGGTGAGGCCGTGCTCGGTGATGTCGAGGTCGGGGTGCTTGCGCTGCTTGTACTCCAGCGGGTCGGTGTCGGCCATGACGTGGCCGCGGACCCGGTAGGAGTGGATCAGCTCGAAGACGCGGGCGGCCTTCGTGACGTCGTCGTCGTGCGAGGCGTCGATGTCCCGGTTCCAGCGGACCGGCTCGTACGGGATGCGCAGCGCCTCGAAGACGTCGTCGTAGAAGCCGCTCTCGCCGAGCAGCAGGTTCGCGACGATGCGCAGGAACTCGCCGGAGGCCGCACCCTGGATGACCCGGTGGTCGTAGGTCGAGGTCAGGGTCATGACCTTGGAGATGCCCAGCTTGTTCAGGGTGTCCTGCGAGGTGCCCTGGAACTCGGCGGGGTAGTCCATGGAGCCGACGCCCATGATGACCGACTGTCCGGGCATCAGGCGGGGCACGGAGTGCACGGTGCCCAGGCCGCCCGGGTTGGTCAGCGAGACGGTGACGCCGGTGAAGTCGTCCATCGTCAGCTTGCCGACGCGGGCGCGGCGCACGATGTCCTCGTAGGCCTGCCAGAACTCGAAGAAGTTGAGGGTCTCGGCCTTCTTGATGCCGGCGACGACGAGCTGGCGGTCGCCGTTGGGCTTCACCAGGTCGATCGCGAGGCCGAAGTTGATGTGCTCCGGCTTGACCAGGGTCGGCTTGCCGTCCTTCTCCGCGAAGGAGTAGTTCATGGCCGGCATGGCCTTGATGGCCTGCACCATCGCGTAGCCGATGAGGTGCGTGAAGGAGATCTTCCCGCCCCGGGCCCGCTTGAGGTGGTTGTTGATGACGATGCGGTTGTCGAACAGCAGCTTCACCGGGACGGCGCGGACGGACGTGGCCGTCGGCACCTCCAGGGAGGCGTTCATGTTCTTGGCTACGGCAGCCGCCGGGCCGCGGAGCGTCACCAGCTCGGGGCCCGCGGGGGCCTCGGTGGTGGGCGCGGCCTTCTGCGGGGCTACGGAGGGGGCGGGCGCGGCCGGTGCGGCGGCCGGGGCCTGGGAGGTGACAGTCACAGCAGGGGCACCAGAGGGGGTGGCAGGAGCAGGGGCAGGAGCTGACACAGGCGTGGGCGCGGCGAGCGGGGCAGGGGCTGCGGCGCGCGCCGCCCCCGTGGCGGCGGCGTCGGCGACCTGCGGGGCCCGGGCGACGGTGGCGGCGGCCTGTGCGGGGGCGCCGTCCGTCGTCGTGGGCTTCTGGGGACCGTCCGACTTCACCGGAGCGACTGTGCCCCCCGGCTTGTAGTCGGCGAAGAAGTCCCACCAGGCCCGGTCGACCGAGCTCGGGTCCTGGAGGTACTGCTGATAGATCTCGTCGACGAGCCACTCATTGGCACCGAAGCCTGAGGCGGGGTTCTTCCCGCCCTCTGTTGCTTCGGTCGTGGTGCTCGGGTTACTGGGGGACTGTGGCGACACGGCGGCAACCGCCCTCTTCCGCTTCACAAGGTATGGACAGCGGGAATAAAGGCTACGCCTCCTGGGCCGCGACATGCAGACCGGGCGGGACTTCCGTCATACAGGTCACATCGAACGGCGGGTTTCACTGCCTGGAATGGCGGGAAACAAGCGTGGTTCGGGTAGGGGGCAGCGTGGTTGCGGCCCCCTTGGCTTCGCACCCCTGACGGACCCCGGGTACGTGTGGCCGAGATCATGTCCTTCCCACTCGAACCCTACGTCAACACGGAGCCTATGAGCTGCCCGGAAGCGTGACGAGGATGCGGCAGCCGCGTGACGATTCGGCCACTCCGATCCGCCCGCCGTGCAGCTCCACGGCCCAGCGGGCGATCGCCAGACCCAGTCCGGTGCCGCCGTCGCCGCCGCGCGCGCTGCCCCGGTTGAACCGCTCGAAGACCCGGTGGCGCTCCGCCTCCGGGATGCCGGGACCCTCGTCCCGTACCTCCAGCACCAGACTCCCGGGCGCGTCACCGGCCCGGGCGCGGACCGTGACCCGGCCGTGCGGGGGGCTGTGCTTGACCGCGTTGTCGATCAGGTTCGCCACCACCTGGTGCAGCCGCTCGGCGTCGGCGTACGCGGTCAGCTCGGAGGGGAAGACGTCCAGGTGCAGGTGCACGTCGTTGCGGGTGTGCCCGCCGGAGCCGGAGAGCAGACCCGGCCGGCCGGCGGCCGCCAGCGCCGACTCCTTCAGCACCCCGGACAGGTACGGCCACACCTCGAAGCGGCGGGCGCGCAGCGGGACCACGCCGTTGTCCACCCGGGACAGGTCCAGCAGGGTCTCCACGAGCCGGCCGAGGCGCTCGGTCTGCTTCAGCATCGTGCGCATGGTCTCCGGATCGGCGGCCGAGACGCCGTCCACCACGTTCTCCAGCACGGCCCGCAGCGCCGCGATCGGCGTGCGCAGCTCGTGCGAGACATTGGCGACCAGCTCCTTGCGGTGCCGGTCCACGGCCTCCAGGTCGTCCGCCATGAGATTGATCGTGGAGGCCAGGTCGCCCAGCTCGTCGCGGCGCCCCGCCCCCCGCACCCGCCGGGTGTAGTCGCCGTGGGATATCGCCCGGGCCACCGTCGTCATGTCGTCCAGGGGCGCCGTCAGGCTGTGCGCCACGAACTGGGTGATCAGCATCGAGGCGATCACCGAGAAGACCGTGATGAACCGCAGCTCGGTGTCGGTGCGCAGGGCCACCAGCAGCAGGCCCGTGGTGATGAAGACCGAGACCACGACGAGGGTGCCGAGCTTGGTCTTGATCGAGAAGGGGGAGAAGGGCCGCAGTCCTCCGGTGGGCCGCTGCCTCGGCCTCTGCCCGTGCCCGTGCCCGTGTCCCTGCCCGTGCCCGTGCCCGTGTCCCTGCCCCTGCCTCTGCCTGGTCGGCGGGCCGCTCATGCCTGGGCCGGGGTCTCCAGGGCGTACCCGACGCCGTGGACCGTACGGATCCGCTCCGCCCCGATCTTGCGCCGCAGGGCCTTGATGTGGCTGTCGACCGTACGGGTCCCGGACGCGTCGGCCCAGTCCCACACCTCGGCCAGCAGCTGCTCCCGGGAGAGCACCGCCCGCGGGGTCCCGGCCAGGCACACCAGCAGGTCGAACTCGGTCGGCGTCAGGTGCACGTCCTCGGTCTGCACCCGGACCCTGCGCTGCGCGTGGTCGATCTCCAGGTCGCCCAGCCGCAGGGTGGCTCCGCGCGGGGTGTGCGCGGCGATCGTGGCCCGCTCCACGCGCCGCAGCAGTACGTGGACCCGGGCGGCCAGCTCACGCATCGAGAACGGCTTCGTCATGTAATCGTCCGCACCGACCCCGAGCCCGACCAGCAGGTCGGTCTCGTCGTCCCGGGCGGTCAGCATCAGCACCGGGACCGGCCGCTGCGCCTGGACCCGGCGGCAGACCTCCAGGCCGTCGAAGCCGGGCAGCATGACGTCCAGGACCAGCAGCTCGGGCAGCCAGCTCTCGGCCGCGGCGACGGCGGCGGGGCCGTCCGAGGCCGTCTGCACCTGGAAGCCCTCGGCGCGCAGGCGGGCCGCGATGGCCTCGGCGATGGTGTGGTCGTCCTCGACGACGAGCACACGCCGCTGGGCGCCGGGTGTCGCCGCGGCGCCGTTGTGGGTGGTGTGTGTCTGTTCCATGTCCGCCCCTGAAGATCCCGCGTGAATGGGGTGCAGCGTAGAGGAGGCACAGGGCTGCGGCTACGTGGGGTTCGGACATGGCATATGTACGGGACAGCCGTAAATGGAATGTGTTGTACCGGGTGCCGGACCCCCCACGGGACCGACACCCGGCGAGCGTGGAAGCCAGCTGCCCCGGCCCCCGTGACCCGCTGGGACAGGGCCTAGAGGGCCAGCCCGTGGCCGTGCGGGAAGACCGGATCCCGGGTGTCGTTCGGGACGTCGGGACGCGAGGCCTCGACGGCCGCCATCGAGCGCGGGAGCTCGAAGGGGAGGCGGCCCTCGGGGACGGCGCGGCCGAAGGCCACGTCCAGCAGGGCGGCGTCCGACGCGCCGTAGTCGGCGATCAGGGCGGCCGCGCGCTCGGCGATCTCCGGGATGACGGCGGCCCGCTCCAGGTTGATGCAGACCAGGGTCGGCACCCGGTCCAAGAGGCCCAGGACGTCGGTCAGTTCCGGCTCGGGGAAGGCCAGTGAGCCGGAGTGGAAGTAGGACTCGAAGATGTTCTCCCGCGGCTCGTACGGGGTCCGCAGCCGCAGCACGGCCAGGTCCGCGTCGGCCGGGTCGGCGACGACCTCGCCGTAGGCGGCGGCGACGGCCTCGTCCACGTTCCGCACGTACAGCTTCGGTTTCGCGGAGAGCGGAATGAATCCTTCCGGATTTGTGAGGACCGTGAGCGAGCGGCGCTGGGCCGCGGCGCCCAGCGCCGTGAAGTCCGCCCGGCCCACCGTCTCGGCCGCCGCCTCCGGATCCACGTACGGGTTCTCGAACAGGCCGAGCCTGAACTTCTCGCGCAGCAGGCGCCGTACGGAGTCGTCGATCCGGGACTGCGCGACGCGGCCCGAGCGGACCAGCTCCACGATGACCTCCGGGCACTGCTCGCCGCCGAACTGGTCGCACCCCGCGTCCAGGGCGCGGGCCGCCCGTTCGGCCACGCTCAGGTGCTCCACGCCCCAGGCGCGCGCCGGATGCGGCTCCCCGAAGATCGCCGCGTCGTTGAGCAGTCCCCAGTCGGTGCAGACGATGCCCTGGAAGCCGAGCTCCTCCCGGAGCAGGCCGGTGACCACGCCCTTGTTGAAGCCGAAGCCGACCTCCTCCCAGTCCGTGCCCATCGGCTGGCCGTAGTACGGCATCATCTGCGAGCACCCGGCGGCGATCGCCGCCTTGAAGGGCTCCAGGTGGTGCTCGCGCATGCCGCCCGGGTAGACCTGCTCCTTGCCGTGCGCGAAGTGCGGGTCCTCGCCGTCCTTCTGGGGGCCGCCGCCGGGGAAGTGCTTGACCATGGCGGACACCGACCCGGGGCCCAGGGCCGGACCCTGCAGGCCGCGTACGTACGCCTGTACGAGCTCGCCCGTCAGCCGCGCGTCGGAGCCGAAGGTGCCGGACTGGCGGGCCCAGCGGGGCTCGGTGGCCAGGTCGATCTGCGGGTGCAGGGCGACGCGGAAGCCGACGGCGAGGTACTCGCGGCGGACGGTGTCGGCGAACCGGTGGACGAGCTCGGGATCGCCGATGGCGGCCAGACCCAGGGCCTCCGGCCAGGCGGAGAAGGCGCCGGCGTTGAAGGAGGCGCCGATGTTGTCGGTGAAGGTGTGGCGCGGGTCGGTCGACAGGGTGACCGGGATGCCGAGGCGGGTGGCCGCGGCCATCTCCTGGACGGCGTTCTGCCACCGGGCCATCTCGCGGGCCCCGTACGTACCGAGCAGGTTGAAATGGGAGAGGAGGCGGTCCTCGATCAGCTCGGGCGTGGTGAAGGGGAGCATCGAGCCGTCGGTCTCGGTGACCGGGGTGCCGTCCGCGTTCATCATCAGCATCGAGTGGAAGAGCTGGCCGGCCTTCTCCTCCAGCGTCATCCGGGAGAGGAGGTCCTCCACGCGCCGCTCGACGGGCAGCGCGGCGTCCTTGTAATCGGGGGTTGCCTGCATGGCGAGGACTCCTGGACTCCGTGACGGGCGGGCGGATCGGCAGGGCCACGGTAGAGCTGAAAACCGTGCGGGTGCTAGGTTTTGAAAAGTGACCTGGATCACTACCGTCGGGTGGCCGGAAACAGTCAGCGCTTAGGGTGGTCCGCATGGCACAGGACAAGGGGCGGACGGCCTCGGCGGCCCCGGCGGCGACCTCCACGGCCTCGGCGGCGACCTCTACGGCCTCGAAGCGCCCGGCGCGCGGGACCTACGCGGTGGGTGACGCCCGTCGGCAGAAGATCCTCGACACCGCGGTCGAGCACTTCGCGCAGTGGGGCTTCCACGCGTCCTCGCTGGCCCGGATCGCCGCCGACTGCGGGATCACCCAGGGCGGGCTGCTGCACCACTTCCGCAGCAAGGAGGACCTGCTGCTGTCGGTGCTCGCCCAGAGCGAGCGGCACGACGCGGAGCGGCTGTTCAGCGAGCCCGCCGCGTCGGTCGCCGCCCACTTCGCCACGGTCGTCGCCCTCGCCGCGGACAACGAGCGCCGACCCGGCATCGTCCGGATGTTCAACACCCTGGTCGGCGAGTCCGGCAACCCGGGGCATCCCGCACACGCGTACTTCGAGCAGCGCTACGCCCGGGTGCTCGACCACACCGTCGAACTGCTGCGGGCGGGCGTCGCCCGCGGTGAACTGCGCCCGGACACCGACTGCGAGGCCGCCGGCCGGGAGACCCTGGCCGTCATGGACGGCCTCCAGATCCAGTGGGTGCTGGCGCCCGGGAGCGTGGACATGCCGGCCCGGCTGCGCGGGTTCCTGGACAGGCTGCTGCGGGACATCTCGGTCGCGGGGACGGGCCTGCCGACCGCGGCCCAGGTCAGCCCGACCCTGCCCCAGGGGTGAACGAGGGGAGCGCGTCCAGCACCTTGATCAGGGACGGCGGCAGGGAGCCCTGCTCGGCCGCCACCTCGAAGCCGCCGTGCACGAAGGCGTAGACGAACCCGTCGTAGATCTTGGGGCCGCCCGTCGAGATCCTGGGCAGACGGGTGAAGTCCGCCTCCCGGAGGGCCGTGCGCAGGGCCGCGAGCTGCGGCTCCGTCAGCTTTCCGGTGCCCTCCGGCTTCGCCTTGGCGTCCAGCCGGGTCCACGAGCCGTCGCCCTTGACGATGAGGGTGTGGGTCTGGCCGGCGAAGCCGCCGCTCCGGCTGACCCGGACCAGCGTCTCGCCGGGGGCGGGGAGCGTGCCGGCCGCAGGACTCGTGGTGGACGTCGCGGTGGGGCCCGGGCCGGCGCTCTGGGCCGGGCTCACGGTCCCCGTCGGGCTCAGGGTCGCCGTCGGGCTCGCGGTCCCCGTCGGGCTCGCGCTCGGCTCCGCGGAGGCCTTCGGGGGCGCGTCATCGCCGCCCTCCGAACCGGACGGCCCGCCGCACCCCGCCAGGACCACCGCACTCAGCAGTACCGCCGCCACCGCTCGGAACGCGCGCACACCCACCTCCGCAGGTACTCCGGCCGAACCCCGAGTATGGAGTCCGCACACCCGTTCCGACAGCACCCGGAGGCCGACATCAGCCGGATCGCCGCCTGGCGCCTGCTCCCGCCGCTGCTCGCCGTGGTCCTCGGCCTCTGGGGCCTGGAGCGGGGCGGCGGCATGTGGCGCGACGAGTCCGTCACCTGGCAGGTGGCCCACCGGCCGCTCGGCGGGATCTGGGAGCTGCTCGGCCAGGTCGACGCCGTGCACGGCCTGTACTACCTGCTCATGCACGGGGTGTTCCTGGCCTGGGACGGCGGCCTGTGGGCACTGCGGCTGCCCTCCGTCGCCGCCACCGCCCTCGCGGCCGCCGGGGTGGCCGCGGTCGCACGACGGCTCGCGGACGAGCGGGCCGCGCTGATCGCCGGCTGCGTGTACGCCGTCCTCCCGCCCGTGCAGATGTACGCCCAGGAGGGGCGCTCGTACGCGCTGGTCGCGGCCGCGGTGGTGTGGGCGACGTACCTGATGCTGCGCGAGCGGTGGACGGCGTACGCGGTGGTCCTGCTGCTCGGCTGCTGGCTGCACGAGTTCGCCGTACTGGCCCTGCTGGCCCACGCCTTCACCGCCTGGCGCTCGCGCGGCTGGCGGTGGAGCGCCGCGGCCGTGGTCGCCCTGCTGCTGCCGCTGGCCCTGGCGAGCGCGAGGCAGGCGGAGCAGCAGCTCGGCTGGCTCGGGCGGCCCAGCTGGCGCGACTGGGCGGCGTACGCGGTGGTGGGGGGCGCGGCCCTGCTGCTCGCGCGGGGCGCTTCGAAGGACCTCGTACGGGTGGCCCTTCCCCTCACCCTGCTGCCGCCCGGGCTGCTGATGGCGATCTCCCTCCTCCACCCCTGGTACGTCGACCGGTACGTGCTCTACGCGCTGGCCGGGCCCGCCCTGCTCGCGGGGGCGCGGCTCGCGGCGGTCCGGGGGTGGTGGCCGTGGGTGCTGGCCGGAGCGCTCCTCGTGCCGTTCGCCATGTGGTCGGTGTGGCTCCGTACGCCGGAGAGCCGCAAGGACGACGTCCTCGCGGTGGCCGCCGCGGTCCGGGAACGGGCCCGGCCCGGGGACGCGGTGGTGTTCATGCCGTCGCGCAGGCGCGAGTGGCTGCTGTCCTCGCCGCGGACCTACGGGGAACTGCGCGACGTGGCCCTGGACCGTACCCCGGCCGCATCGCGCAGCCTCCAGGGCACCGAGCTGCCCCCGGACCGGATCCGCTCGGCGCTGCTCGCCTCCCCCCGGGTGATCGCCCTGCTGGACCCGGCCGGCCAGCCGCTGGACCCGTACCCGCGGGAGGCGGTCAAGCGGGAGACGCTGGCGGCCAGGTTCGACCTGTGCTCGGTCAGCGAGGTGCACGGCGCGCGGGTCGCGGTGTACGCCGAACCGGGCAGCTGCCGGTAGCCCTGCGGGCGCGCACCTTCAGCCTCGCCCGCGTTTGAGGCGCGCCCACCCAGCCTCGCCGGCGTTTGAGGCGCGCCCATCCAGCCTCGCCGGGGGGGGGGGGGGGGGGGGGGGGGGGGGGGGGGGGAGAGGGAGAGGGGGGGGGGGTGAGAAGGGGGAGGGGGGAATGAGAA